>NZ_JAJHJB010000049.1:0-29544 GCF_020819555.1 Pelosinus baikalensis | reverse complement strand
TATATAATATGTAAATTTAGTGAAATGGCTCCAAATATTTGATCAAAAAAAGAACCGCCTACATTTGTAAGCGATTTGGAGTTCGTTATATTTATTTCACATTACCATATTATCACAGCCAAAATTCTACGTCAGTAAAACAACATCAACAACAGTCATGATGAAAATCATGATCACACCAAGGGCACTTGTGACAATCTTTGTGACATTTTTTATGACATTTAGGGCACTCGCAATCATGATGAAAATCGTGATCACACTTAGGACACTTGTGACAATCTTTGTGACATTTATGATGACACTTAGGACATTCATGATGAAACTCACAATTGACTTCAACGCTACTCATTTTTTTACCTCTCTTTAACATTATTTGTTTTAGGATATGCGCATTAAATAAAAAAAGTGCTCCCCATTTTGACCTAAAAAAGCCGAAGGCTCTCATGATTTTTTTCTCTCAACTCTTCGAATGTTATCTAAAATATCTTCAATTTCAGACATTTCAAACCATCCCTTTAAGCATAGTCATAACAAAAAATAAATGCCATCCGAAGTAAAACTAGGTAATGAATCTGCAATATAAAAACCGCCCCAGCGGGACGGCATAACTTTCTACACATTTACTTCACACTATCATCTTACCACAGTGAAACTCGCATGTCACTGTCATGTTTTTCGCATCTAAGAAACGCCGTCAATGCCGAATATTAAAGCACTTAGCTTTCCGCACCCCTCGCGAATGTCACGATAGTAAGTGCTTTCATCAATTCCTTCACGCTCACATATGCTCGATATTTTTTCGCCATCGAGATAAACTGCCTGTAAAATGCGATACCTCCGCTCATCCTCAGCCTTTCCAGATGTCTCACAATAAATCTTATATAACCTCAACATTTGTTCTATGTGAGCTAGGATGATATACGTTCTGGTCACACTCTTTTTAATAGACTCAATATAAATATCGCTACTATAACGCTCAAGAGAGTCAAGTACATCGACAACCCTCTCAGTCGTTATAGCCTTAGGTAAATCAAACACAGATTCCTTGCAATGCTCTTTCAAAAGTGGGTAGTGTTTTAAAAGCAACTTCGTATTCCTCAGCCGTTTATCATGACGTGATTTCTTTTCTTTCTGACTTTGCTGTGCAAGATAATTCATAGCCGCGCTTACGGCCGCTTCAGCTGCTAATTTTATAATCTGTTCCTTATCCATTTCCTCTACCCCCACAAATATAATATAAAATGCCGACACTCCTAGCAATCACTAGGTAGTGTCGGCTTCCGTTCGTCGGTCAGCCATTTATTCTTTTTTCTCCGGACGAATACTCTGCCGTATATCGACTCGGGTGACTTCACCGTTTTGTATGATAAAATCTACGTTCCCAAATTTGAGGGAATCTAGCTGGTGCTGTGCTTTCTTTATCTGCTGTATAAGTTGATTACTTAGTGTCATCCGTGCCTCCTTTAAGCTATTGATCTCCACTTTTTGCAGCTGCACACATTGCTGCTATCAACTAGGCAGCCAATCACAGCTGCTAGATATAACCAGGCTATATGGATATACATAAACCTCCTTTTCTATATAGGTCTGTCTTATAAGTCTGGCTGCTCTTTTAGAGCGGCCATTCCTATTTACACATTTAATCACTATATGGCAATTTAGGCTTATGCCTGTAATCCCTTAGAGGATCGCGTATAAATTCATTTCCTTCTCTTAGGTTTACAGTAATTGCTTTAATTTTTCTACCGTCCTATTTTAAAGAATATGTTCGTAAATAATGTTGCTTTTGAAGGTTAAATAAAGAATAAACGTAACACGTTGCTATCATTATACATAAAATATAACAGACCTAAAAAATTATTGGAGGTATAATAAATGGAATCCTATAGATCAAGAGGCGACTGTATGCCCAGATGTGATTACGATTGTATGCCTAGGTGTGAGCCTATGCATAGGTGTGAGAGAAGGGGTATTGGAACCCATATCACTGAACACAGAATTTATCAGAACTGTTCTTACGATATTTGCCAAGTGTGTCCTGGCTGTGGCAATGAGTATGATGACCGCCGTCATGACGAGTGTCCAATGTGTGGTGTACCAGCCGATGCTGCACTAATGGACGAAGATGGAAATCCAGATGGAAATCCAGATGGATTTGGTGGATTTGGTAGACGTAGATTTCGCAGACGTAGATTTGGGTTTTTCCCATTCTTCTCATTCTTCCCGTTCTTCCCGTTCTTCCCTTTCCGTCGACGGTTTTTTTAAAAATTAAAGTTGCTGGTACTCAATGCCTTACTCCCACTACCCCTCCCTCACAGTGGCATGCTATGGTTAGCGATCTCCCTAGTCGCATAATCTCTCCATATTTCTCTCTTGGCTCTCCATTGGAGGGCTATTTTTCTTTCCCATTCAATCACGCTCTTATAACAATTAGTCACATTGTTTAAACTAAATCATATTATGTAATATAAACTCTATAAAACCTCCTTCTTATGGCTGTTCTTTTGAGCAGCGATTTTAATTTACTCCCACCGATTACACCAATAGCCTGCATGGATCTTTATAATCACGGCCAATATTCTTGATATTTCTTAGATCAGGTGCCACGTTTAATTCCCTTGATTTTGGGGTGATAGGGCTGCTCACTGGTGCATTTTCTTCACGCAATTGGTATGGCTCTCGAATCACAAAATACCGATTCGTCAGCAACTTTGCTCCTACACCATCATTCGGATCAGGGATCTTGTCCACTTGCCGATCAGCAAATACTGTACTTTGACACTCACGGCAACGTCCTTTCGTTCGACCACCCGGCAAACCGCTATACATATTAGCAAAATACTCAGCACCACAAGAGCATTCAATACGATATTGCTCCTGCTCATTGGTGGAAGTATTTTGAGTTTGCACCGGTCTTGGCTTTCCCCATTCAATATCTGCCAGACCTGACACATGCATAGCGACAACTTCCTGCATATCAATAGCAACAAATTCATCATCTACGAACTTGGCACAAATGCTTCGCGAAAATCGACTTGGACGCTTAATTTCTTCCATGAGGCATTCCGTCATATACTTGGGTAAGGTCATTCTAATTTTCAAACCTCTGTTGAGCGATAGGGTAACGGGTAAACCGTCTTCTTCGCAATTCAGGTCTAGATCCTCTTTCGCTGCTCCACTCTCCTGAGCAACCTTACTGCTCTCAGCAAGCAAATCATACTTAACTTGCAAATCCTCAAGCTGCTTTCGTAACTCCTGTGCTTCTTTCGTAAACCGATCCCAGTCACTCCAAATAAACGCCGTAATATCACAACCATCACCGTTAGGATGCAGGATATCGTTAATCACCATTTTCAGCCGGTCATATTCCGAAACTCTAAGCTGCAGTGTCTCTAATTCTCCACCTAGATTTGCAAACTCAGGCTTTTCGGTGATATCTGGAGTCATTGGCTCAGGTGCAAAGTCACTAGCATAGCTATATTGGCATTTCTCTTACGCTTCTGGATCAACCGGCACTACATCCATCATACTTGGACAAAACCCTACGTGCTGCACACTCTGTATAATCGGCCCTGGTGCATGTTTTGCAGGTAGATTCAATTACGAAGGAATACCAGTCCTGAAAATCTTCTACGTAGATTGGCAGCGTGCTTTTTAGCTGCAGCATGTCCTTATTGGCTTGAACGGCTTCAGGCGTAGCCATGAACATGATTCGAAGCTTGGAGATCGATACCATTAGATTCTCCTTGGCCTGCTAATCAAGATAGCCTAGTCGTATGTCTGCTGATTTTTCCAGGCGTGTCCGTGCATGCCTGAGCTCAGAAAGAAATTTCTTATCTACGTTCTTTAGACCAGAGTATAATGCCCGTATGGATGGAGTTTATAAGGAACTACATAAATATATAGATGCTCAAATGATAACGATATTCCCAATTGATAATAATATCTAAAAGTATTTTTTACGCAAACAATAGCTCCCTATGCAATTAAGCTAGAGAGCTATTGTTTTCTCTCAACAAACCACTTACCTTCATCGTCAAATAAATAGACCTGCTTGCCCATGATCTTACAGGTATATCGTATACCAACACCGCCACCTTTTAAAGATGTAGCTTGACGCACGTCGATAAGACGGTCAACCTCAAATACTCTTCCGTCTTCCCATTTTATTGATAATGGACGGACATTGCCGTATGTATCATGCTTTGCTAGTACCTCGACAAATACCTTGTATTTATTCATATTCCCACCCCCGAAACGAACATATGTTTGTTTAAATTATAGGGTTTTGGTAGGCGAAAATCAAATTGTAAATGCTGGTAAATGAAAACCATATCCAATAATTACACGCCATAACTTCATTCCTTCGCGGAAAACTAAAATAAAATGCGAAGGAGAAAAGGCGTGTCTGAATTAAGTGAACTTAAAAAAAGATTGAAAAGTTACGCACAGAGCTACACAATACATCTCAGGGAAAGTTACTGACTGATCCAGAGGTTATTAGGGTAAGCCATGCATTGGATATTTTGTTAGTGAAATATCAGAAAATGTCGCGGGATAAAGGTAGTAAATAAACAAAAAACCGCTAACCAATAAGGTAGACGGTATTAAGTAATTACAAATTAAATAGTGCAATAATTGAGTTAATGGCAGTATACAGTACTAGTATTTCAGCAAAAATTACAACTGGATGATTGTGCCATTCATTTTCTCTTTTTTTATTATTATCCATAAGTCACCTCTTAGTATTTTTCAATATTCCAATATATGTATTGTATTATTTATACTATAAAGGATAATTATGACAACTATGTGACAATTTCCATGAGCTCACCCCATGAGTAATGATCACCTTTTATACTAATAAGTTTATATATTATTAATTTTGTACTCCGAACGTTACTGGAATAATTCTAAGCCAGGATTATCTAGTCTTTTAATTTCTTTCAACCTGTCAGTGACACCGCCACCTACCCCAATATCATCTATTTTGACCGGTATGCTGATGGTAGGATACCTAGCAGGCAGCTTATTAGCGATTAGCATAATATCACCAACGGTCTTCATAGTGTCCTGCCCCCTTATTACTAAAGGGAGTACTTTATGATTGATCTTTGTTCCACTAACCGTCGTCGCCATGTCTGGCAACATCACAGGCGATATCAATGCTTTCTACTTTCTGATTTCATCATAATCAGTCTGAACTCCCCGCATAACAAGGTAAAGCTGAATAAAAACATCGTCTTCCTGATCGGGGAAATAACCTTTTACCCGTACTTTAACGGCATTGCTATCAGCGCCATACTTACGCTTGAGCATCTCAATGTTTTCTTTATCGGTTCGATCACATTCCTCTGCATCGATATGAATACAGCAAAATTGGTCACGATCCTTGTGATGGGATTCGTAGAAGTAAAGTATCTTTCCCAATCAGATCATTTCCATCAACTTTTACCACACCTTCAGCATCAAACATAGGACGTTCGTACATTCCAAATTCCACGTAATCACCAATATCTGCAGAACATGCTAAGCTGTGATACGTGCTTCTTGAGTTAATAATTGTTTAAGCCGGTCTAACTCCGCCTGCACCCGTGGCCTTGCAAGTAGGCGACTACCTATAACCTGTGCGCTTGCTTTATTGCCTCTACTGGCATATCCAGCTTTAAAGGCAGCCTGTGTTGCATTCCATCTGCCGACATAATAGTGGCAAAATAAAAGTTCCTGATCTGATAATTCTTCTTCAGGAACTTCCGGCTCACCCTTAGTTTTAGGGGTGCACCCTTTTTGCTGTCTTAGAAGTGCAATGGGGGCACCTTTTTTAGTTGTTTTATCCCTGGAACATCCATGCCTTTTTCTCCAAGATTTTACGGTTTCGACCGACACGGCGTATTTTGCAGCAATCTCTTTATATGGCATACCAAGGATATAATCTCGTTGGGTAATCTCATGCTTTTGAGCCACATCACCACCTCATTCCAAATTCGGATAGCATCGTTGACATCGAAGCGCTCATTTTATAACAGGCTATCTAGTGGACTTCCCCTGGGACTTTTGAGAGTTCTATCCTTGCAACGTGCAGAATTAGTATGATATGTATCGCGCGTACATTCATTACCTTGGTTATATGCGCAGTCTGTATAGCATTTCATGTAGAACCTCCTGGCTGTATAAAAAATGGCATCAACTAGACAAATTTGTCCAGTGATGCCGTATGCTTAATGAACTGAAATTTATATTTTTTACTCAAATAGACTTTTATATTATCCATTTAGAATAACCTAGAGGAATAAATTGTATGATTCATATCATATGCTATTAAATATTTTGTTTTGCAACCATATATCTAGTGCGAGTGATCCTTACTTATACATGTCTCAGTGACGATAAATACAAAGTAAAATGCTACATAGCTCATTATGATTGATTTATATGCACTTTCCAGTATATCTAGAGTATCTGGCTCCATAATGATCGCTCCTTTTAGCTCGATAATTTTAGTTTCGGCATCAGAATATATTTACCTTTATATGATGTAGTAGATACAATAAAAAGCACCCCGAAGGATGCTTAATAAGAAAAAGAGTATTGATCCTCAAAAAATTATAAACTTTTTTTTTATAATACTAGTACACTTTTAAAGGTTAGATACTTATACAGTGCTCTCTATTTAGAATGTTTGCGCACATATATCTTCATAATTAATTACTAACGTACCTATTATATAAGTTCTTAGTAGCCAATGTAATAATAATAATTGAAACTACGATACTTGGCATACTTACGATCCAAGTAGTTACTAGAGTATTTACCCCTATTAATACTAAGTTTAGTAAGGTTAAATAAAAGATCATAGCTACACCTCCAACATAATAATATGCACGTTATTTAATAATAGTCTAGTTTTTTAAGTATTGACATATACAGATTCACCATACGTCTTTTTATCTAAAAAGAGCACAAAGGTTTTAGTATCTAAATATGGGTTCTCCGTCTTGTAGTAGATCTTCTTTTATTTCTTATTTTCGAATAAAAGTCAATGCTCATTGTTAGTATTCCCAAGAAGGTCGCGATTGTTGTTAGTATTTGTTGTATCCTATCATAATCTACTCCCCCATGCACTCACCTCCTAATATAAATTCAGAGATAATCTTATAAGGGTTACACTCCTAACTTACCATAATTTAGTGTTAAAGTAAATTATTAACTTATAGCAAATATCGACAAGCTCTTGTTTTACAGGATATATAATTCTCTAAATAAAAAGAAAAGGCGGCAGAAAATTAATCTGCAAATCCTTCTCTTATAAATTTTACTAATATCATTTTATCTCATCTTAACTCGCATGTCACTGTCATGTTTTTCGCATCTAGGAAATGCCGTCAATGCCGAATATTAAAGCACTTAGCTTTTCGCACTCCTCGCGAATGTCACGATAGTAAGTGCTTTCATCAATTCCTTCACGCTCACATATGCTCGATATTTTTTCGCCATCGAGATAAACTACCTATAAAATGCGATACCTCCGCTCATCCTCAGCCTTTCCAGAAGTCTCACAGTAAACCTTATAGAATCTTAACATCTAGTCTATATGAGCTAGGATGATATATGTTATTTTGACGTTAGATAATATATATCATCCCTTCTTGATTTTAATTTAGCACATCTGTAAATAATAATTTAGAGGTGATACTTGTGGGGCAGAAAAAAGTAAATAAGGCTAACGATGCTTTTAGTTTGAAGAAGGCTAAAGGACACAACAATAAAAAAACTAATAATAATTTTGGATCGAAAAGCACTAATCATCCCTACCATCCTCCTACCTGAGATCAGCATACGCTGATCCTTTTTTATACTATACCCTTCTTTCTTTTCCCAATACTTAACTTTGGGTCCACATTCGCGTCTCCATCTGTTTTGCACCGCAGGCGATTAAACTCGCCCACGGCTGCAGAATCGTTATTGCTTTCATACTGTCAGCCTCCATTTTGTTGAATAGTTATCGTGAAATAAACCAACACTTAAACATAAGTAATTTTGATGGGGTTGATTTATATGCCGTATGATATTTATGAGGTTGGAAGACTGTCGGCGAGCGTATCTTACCAACATTGGATTTCTTGGGACCAATAATGTATATGCTAGTATTCCAATATACTTCTTCATGGAAAAATTTCTTTCTATGGAATGTATCGGTTGTGCAGTTATAGTTTTTGGTATCTTGCCTTTATATTCCCTACTAGGTATTTTCCAACTATATAAATGGAACTGGTTCTTTCACTTTTTGCTTTTCTTCTTAGTTGGAACTGTGCCCAGAGGACTTCTCTACTGGTTTACTAGCATAGAACAAAGTCAGGTTGCTTCAAAACATGTGAACGTCCACTACCAGTAGCAATCAAACCACTGATTGGTAATGATAAGCCAGATAATGATCAATAATCACTCTTCTTATGACTGTTCTTTTGAGCAGCCATTTTAATTTACTCCAACCGATTAACTACAATCTCCAATCCCGCTCACACATCGCTTTCACCTATCACATCATAATTCAGCTCCCTGATCCCTTCGCGAAACTCCGCGACCTGGCGTAGATCATCACCTTGGCAGTACTGTTCAGCAATAGACTGCAGCATTTCACCAGAATTTACTGTATATTGCATTGCTACTAAGACCAGTCCCAGAATAAACTGTTTCATTCTCAACACCATCTCCTTTTAACTTACGCCTTAATCATTTGTTCATTCTGCCAAATCTTCTACTAGCTAAGCATTACGCTTATCATTATACCTAGGTATGCATAATAGAATTATGTCAGTGAGGAAGGACTCAGATTGATTAAAATTTAGCCATGCTTACTCCTTCCGCGTATATCTTATGTCTTATTGGCAATAATATGATCGTGCAGATTTTCTCTTCCAACAGGTGACCACAACAATGGAGCCTGTACATATTATCCTGGAACAAGACCATCAACGGAGCTGGTCTTGTTCTTTTTTTATCTAGCCAATCAATTGGCATGGATCTTTGTATTCACGACCGTGGTTTTTACTATGTACCTGTAAATCGCGCAAAGGCGTTTGCTCCAAGTACATTGCTTTTGATTGCTAAGGCTCCCGGTTAACAAAATACCTGTTCGTCAACAATATCTTTTTTACTCCGTCCGCTGGATCAATTGCCTTATCTGCTTGCTGATCGGCAGAACACTCGCGACAACGTCCTTTCGTTCGACCCCCCCGGGAAACCGCTATACATATTAGCAATTCAGCACCGCAAGAGCATTCAATACGATAGCGTTCCTATTCGCTAGTGGAAGCACTTTGAGTTTGCAATACTCTCGGCTTTCCCCATTCAATATCTGCTATACCAGACACACTCATAGCCACAACCTCCTGCATATCAATTGCCACGAATTCACCCTCGACAAACTTGGCACATATACTCCGCGAAAATCGACTTGGACGCTTAAGTTCTTCCATGAGGCATTCCGTCATATTCCTTGGATAAGTGCATTATAATTTTCAAACCACTATTGAGCACTAGGGTGACAGGTAGACCATCATCTTCGCAGTTCAGGTCTATATCTTCTTCCGCTGATCCGCCAAATTTATACAATATTTTATCAGAGGTTTTTAGGCATTATAAATGATACGGTTCTCCTCGATTAATCTTAAACGTCTATCTAGTACCTAACTGTCATTCTAGCCTCAACCCAACCTTGGTATTGTTTTATAAGGCAGTTGAGCAAAGGTCAGTGTCGGTTGTGAATGCTCGGTATTAGCCGTAGTGTAGATTATTATGGGCTCTTTCTAAAAGCTAACGGGTATTTTCGTTAGCTTTTTTTCGAAATCCTCATTATCACTTTCTAATTTTTTCTAGCGATTATGCAATTCACCACATGTTGATGTGGTATATACCTGCCGAATTGCAGTCTATAATCCGTTCCTCACACTGAATAATTTCCCAATCATAATAATACCTAGCCAAATCACCAGATATATAGAAAAATTCATTTTTTTCCCAGTCTGGCGCAGCCTTGATGAACGTTTTTTCAACAAAGATCAAGTGAGCGTTAATTCCGCCAACGCACGTATGACGCTTATATTTTTCAAAATGGTTTTGCCGTTGGTCCAGTGGCAAAAATTGGAGTGACCCCATTGAGTAAATTACATCGTATGAATTCGTAAATTCATAGCCAATTATATTAGCATGAAGAACATTTACATCACAGCCTGATGACTGACTATACAGTCTAATTTTTTCCGTGCCAGGCGTAGAAAGTTCCAACGCATCCACCTGAAAACCGCATTTGGCAAAATAGATAGCATCTCTTCCCTCGCCACTGCCAATATCCAATAATCGTTTGTTTGCCAAATTACCTTTCATAATCTCTACAATTTGTTCAGCAAGCAGGGAATGGTTTAGTCCCCAATAATATTCTTCCTTCTTATATTCCCCATCATACGGGCTTGTTTTTTCCATTAGGCTACCTCCAGTAAGCAATCTGTCAATTGATACCCCTAGCGTCTTCGCCAAAAGTGGTAACAAAGATGTATCTGGCAAAGCGGGGTAACATTCAAAATCCACCAAACAGCAGTTGCAGATACATCCAATAAATCCAACTAACAGTTGAGTTTCCACTATCAACTCTAGTAAGTCGCTAAAAAATAAAACCTCAACCCCGCAATTTTGCAAAGGTTGATGCCATTTTTCGCCGTTATAAATGATACGGTTCTGCGTATCATTTATAACGGCGAAGTTTATTTCACATCAAATAAGTCAATTAAACCAACAGATCAATCCTAATTCCATTGCCCCTTGATTTTCTGCATCAAAAAGCTCTGCCAGTTATCTTTGATATATTGTGACCTAAGTTTGCTATATATTTTCTATGGAAATAGCCCGTACTGGTGAACCATCAGCGTTTTTATGTTTCAGTGGCATAATACTTAAAATAAAATACTCCTTGCTAATGGAATCTAAATTTGTTAGATTCTCAATAATTATGATGTTCTTCGGCATTAATATTTTATGAACTGCAAACGTGGTTGATTCTATATCATCAATTGAAATTGCGTCAATGCCAATGCCCTTTAAATTAAATTCTGACAACCATTTGGCTGATTCTTCACTCAAAGAAGGAAAATCTTCATAATACTTTTTATCACCCCAGTATTTACTCCATCCTGTTTTTATTATAATGAACTCAACATTTTTTATTTTTTCCTCATAGGACTTTAAACTATCAACATCTATTAATTTCATCTTTCTATCTGAAAAATCGAGAATAGTAGCATCTCCAATAAAATGTTCTATATTTAAATTATCTAAATAAGGTCCATTACTCAACATATGTGCAGGTGCATCTATATGTGTACCTGTATGTGAGTACATAGTTATTTTCGCCTCATGAAAACCATCATTTCCCAATGTATTTGCTTTTTCAAAAATTGGCTGTTCAGTTCCTGGAAAAACTGGCATATCCGAATGAATAATATGTGTTAAATCGGTAACTTTCATAATAAACCTCCCATAATAATTAATGCTCTCTCGTTGACTTTTTGAGAACGCCCTCATGATCGCAAATTAGACATTATTTAAGCCTAATTTGATTATGGCAGCATGTTTCGGGAGTTGCTGTGCATTCAGCTAATAAATTTACATATATTCTCAAATTGTAGTTTAGACATGCTTTTAAACTTAAATAATTCACTTTATACACATCACAATTAACTCCAATCACATCGTTGGGGTTAAATTAATAACATATCTTATATCAGTTAGTTGTTTCCCCATAATTTCAAGGTTATAAACATCTCTTATATCATCTATATTTACCATATAATACAAGAATTCCTGCCCAATTTCCACAAAAATCAGGCAGGAATTCTTTCGCCATTACAATGATACTTCTCACCCCACCCAATCTTAAATATAAATGTTACTTTAATGGACATGGCACCAAAGGCATGCCTTATTCCACAAAGGCTGGGGCTACTACTTCATGATAAACATACTTTCTTCTCTCCTGGTCGCTTTGAACGAGAGGCTAATGAGTTTGCGTGGCAGCTGCTGTTTGATGAAGAAGCTTGCCGGGTTGAATATGATAATGATCTTGGTAGGTATGTTAGGGAGGAAGGAATTGTGGGGTTGGTTGGTATAGGAAGTAGTAAACTAGGGCAACGGCAGGAGAACAACGTTCATGCCCCTCTTTCTCTAGTTTATGATATTTTTAAATATAATTTATTACTATTGAACTCTTAAAAAATCTTCATAATATACTAATCATCAAAGCCTTCCGACAAATGTCGGAAGGCTTAAACTTATGGAAGATTTTCATAAATATTCACACAAAAATCTATATCTTTTTCCATAACTCAGCTTTACTTATACCAATTATCGGGAATTAACTTCTTACCATCCCACCATTTCTCTATCACGGCTTTTTGAAACTCCTCATTATTCAAATTAGCATGATCAACAATATGACTTGGATTTTACCGTCTAATTCTTTAACTCGATTAAAAATAAATTGATATAGATTATTTATTTCTTTTTTCTTATCGGTGTCTTATGCATCAATCTTAGATGGAAAATACACCTGTGATGGTTGGTCAATAAAGAAAAAGCTAGGAACAGGTCTATTTAGAGAAATATAATACTTTTTAGAGCAAAATAGGCAATCAAGTGTATTCCTACCCAGTTCGATCCACTGCAAAGCTGTTGTAGCGGCACCGGTCGTTCAGGTTTATCCACTACAACAGTCGTATTGGGTTAAACAGCTAATTGGTACTATATTGAACATTGCCGCTTTGATGGCAGGAATGTCCTTGTGAATTGTCGAAGTAACATTAAATTACCAAATATTACTAAAGGAGCTATCGAAACTATGCGCAAACCGTACCTATCTATCCTGTTTACTCTTCTCATCACTATATTTCTCATTACTCCCGTCCTAGCTTCCTCATCGGCACCCTCCATCTCAGCTGAGGTTGCGGAAAAAATGTTAATTGACGGCAACAAGCGTTTCCTCTCCGAGAAGTATGCTGACCGCGAAATTGGCAAAACCAGACGAATCGAATTGACCAAAGGTCAGCATCCCTTCGCCGTGATTGTAAGTTGCTCTGACTCTCGTGTTGCACCAGAACTCCTTTTCGATCAAGGTTTGGGGGAACTCTTCGTCGTGCGTGTAGCTGGCAACGTCCTTGATGCCATTGAGTTAGGAAGTGTCGAATATGCTGTAGAGCATCTTGGTGCCAAGCTAATTGTTGTATTAGGTCACGAAAAATGTGGTGCCGTGAAGGCAACGGTTGATGGTGGCGAATTGCCTCCCAACATCAAAGTAATTGCAGACAAAATCCAACCTGCTGTTGCAGCAGCCAAAGCAAAGCACTCTGATAATGTATACGAAGCCACAACTGACGCTAACATAATCAACATGGTGGCTTCTTTAAATAGCGATCATGTAATCACTCATGTTGAAGGTGTAAAATTTCTAGGAGCCAAGTATCATCTTGAATCGGGAGAGGTTGAGTTCATCAAGTAACCAAATGGAACTAGTGTAATAATTATCAAAAATAGGTAAACCTCAACCCTTATTCGAAGGTTGAGGTTTACCTATTCTATTGCTAGCACTGGTGCACTTGCTTTCAGTAACTATGGAAAAGCTCATTCCATCAGAAATTAGTACTAAAAGGTCAACGCTCACCGTTTAGCGAGGCCTTTTATTTTTGCATTGTTTCGCAAACTATAAAAAGATACCAAGATGACAAGACGATCTTATTTATTTTTCTATCTTCTGTCAGGATAATTTCATTCACTGCCAGTTATAATTTACTTTGCAAATTTGCAGGACAATCCCCCCCCCTTCAATAGTAATAATTCTTTCCTTATTGGAAATAAGAACGGCTTAGTATAATCTTATCCAAGGCAAGTAGTACAAGTCTTTATATCCTTAAATTAGTGTATAACCGCCATCCACATGCAAGACGGTACCACTAATAAAGCTGTTACTAAGTAGATAAACAATTCCTTTTGCAACGCCATTGGCCTCTCCGACTCTTTTTACAGGAAGTTTATTGGCTATATCCATATAGAAACGACTACGTGCTTCTTCAGGCATTTTATTTCTGGAAGGAGTATCAATAATGCCGGGTGAAATCACATTAACGCGAATTGGAGCAAGTTCCAACGCAAGCGTCTTGCCAAGAGCAGCTACTGCTGCATTAATTGCGCTAAGAGTAGCAGAGCCAACCATGGCTTTATAAGCTACGATACCAGAAAATAAGGTAATTGATCCACCGGGAGAAATCATTGTAGCGTTCTTTTTTATATTTTACAATTATAAATTTCACTGGAGGTTTATTTTCTATATTCTTATTTGACTCATCAATTTCTAAAAATTCTATCAATCCATATTTTCCAAATTCTCGTTTTACTGAATCAGAATCATAAAAGAACATTTTTACGCCTTTCATTATCGTCGAATCGGTCTTTACCCAGTTGTTTGCCCTTTCCAAACATCGAATTGCGTATACTCAATCAAATTAATAACGCCAAAACGCCCCTGTCGGCGCAGGAGCGCTTGGCAAAAAGGAATACTAGAGGCTAGCTAAGTAGTGCTTGGATGATCTGAAAAATTATCCAAGCAAAAGGCACTTGAAACTGTGATTTTGAAGAATTTAGTTTCAAAGTGCATCGGCAATCACCTCCCGTATTCAATTAAGGACAACTAATGAGAATAGTTGTCCTTAACTATTCTACTTCAATTTTGTTATTTGTTGGAAAACTTTTTTAATTAAGGGGCAATCATTTGGTTGCCTCTTAAAAATATATTCTTATGTATTGCACTCTACATCTATCTATATCAACTTAAATGTCTCTACTATATCATATACACGCTTTCCCTGCTCTACATTACTCGATAGTAAACAAAAATGATCTATATTAAAACATGAAAGTTGCTCAATATTAAACTCTCCCCTCTCTTGATCCCACAAAACGTCATTATCGATAAAGTCTGCATTACGGACTAAGGTGATATGTGGATGATAAGCACGACTCTCAGCTGGAAACTCCAACTCCTGCATACTTCCTACGATACTGGTTTGAAGCTGTAAGAGTGCTTCCACCTCTCCATTTACTCCTACCCACACTACACGAACTGGATTTTTATTTCCAAAAGAACCCAGGTGTGCATTAAATGACAACTTAAATGGAAAATTCATTTTTGCTACTGTCTGTAACGAACGTATTATATCTTCGACTCTGCTTTCTGACGTTTCCCCTAGAAACTGTAAAGTAAGATGTAAGTTATCTTTAGAGGGGAAGCGCCCTCTCCGCACTTTTTTCCTTAGTTGATTTTGTAAAGAATAAAGTTCAGCAATAATATTTTCTGGGGGCTCTATTCCTATGAACAATCTCATTTTAAAACCTCCAAACGTTTTGGTAACTTTACATTGCTATATACTTCCCTATTCTTTATCCAACGACTCGCCATTGATCCTACGATTTTCTTACTCCTTCCGCACAACCCATTTTTCAGGATGTTTTTTTACAGAGAAAGATGCGTAAGCTGCGTGATACCGACATATTAAATAAGGATAATATTGATGAGGAGCCTGAAATGCCGGAAGAAAGAGAAGAAACTAAAAAATCAATATCCATCTGGAAAATATTATCTTTGATAATATATATTGGATTAGGAGCTATAGTCGGACCATTTACGTTCTGTATATTTCCTGAAAGAAGTACTTTTCTATTTATAGTAGAGCTAGTTTATTTTAGTTTAGTAGGATTATACTTCTGGGGACTTGTAGAACTTATATGTACAGACTTTGATAAGTGAGGGTAAATTTATGAAGCATTTACAAAGGGTTTATCTACAGTTATTTTAGTGTTATGTGTTGCGGTCAGCCTTACGTCTATATTGGAAAAAAGAGAGGTCAGCGGATTTTTGTCCGTTGACCTCTTTATTAGTTGGATAACGCTTTACTTTGCCACGATCTTTTTCATTACATCATCAGTTATATCCTGTCCGCCATAGACTGCAGCGCCTGTGTCTACGACAATAGTTATACCTTTAGACTTCGCCACGGCTTTAACAGCATCGTTTACTTTATTTTGAATAGTTTCTAAAAGATTCTGCTGCTTAATTTGAAGACCTTGTTGTAGTTGCTGATAGTATGATTGTTTTTCTTGATCGTTCATGTTAACTGATTTGGTGTCAAAGTTGGTTTTTGCTTGCGCAATAGCATCGTTCATCGCTGTTTGGGCTTTTGCTGAATCGGGATGCTGTTCGACTAGAAGCCGATAGTTCACTATTCCAACTGGAAATGCAGCAGCATAGGTGGTGCTGGTATTAGTAATGGTGATTATACTGAAGAGTACGAAGGTTGCTAGAAAGATATTCATAAGTTGCTTGCTGTTCATTTTTACCATTGGTTATTCCTCTTTTCTCGTTTGATTTTAAAGGACAACTATACATTAAAATTATCCTATTTATTATAATATAAAACACCAACAGAAGCATCCATCTAAAGATATAGATTGGTGGATATTTACATATACTTATTCTTTTCCAGTGCCATTCTATAATAAAACCCTTCCTGCCATAGTGCGACCGGAGAGATCTGTGGCAGTCGAGGAAAGGCCAGTGTCGGTTGTGTAGTGCTTGTGGTAGTCGAAAGATTGCATAGGTATGTAATGATCAGCGTTGGCTGTAGCGTAGATCAGTACAGGCTCTTTTAGAGCTAACAGATTAATCTGTTAGCCTTTTATATTTATATATGGAGATTTAAGGTTCTTATGTACACTCTATTATAAGAAAATTCATTACGCTATGTGAGGATGGTGTCGCCAGGCCATAAGGTGTTCTATGATAGTCGTGATGAGGCTGTTGATGCGGGATATGTGGCTTGTAAGGTTTGTAGGCCTTAGGTTGGCTTTAGTGCTTATAATTAAGAAAGACACAGCTCTACTCCACTAATGGATAGTCTGTGTCTTTATTGCACTTTTTCACCGTTACCAGTGATACGGTTCTCCGTATCGGGTATAACTGCGAGTATTATGAGTCAAAGAACTGTCAGAAACCACTGAAAAACTATTTTGAATGCTATTTCAAGGCTAGTAAATCTATCTTAAGACAGAAAAAATGTCTCAAAACTCAATTTTGAGAGTCAAATTATCCAGCACAATGAAGGATTTTGAAAAAGAGTGACTTTTTCAATGATTTCGAACCGTCACCTAACTCCATTACTTTTACGCTCTAATGTATCTAGACCTTACTTATCGAGCATATTACTATTGACGATTTCTCATCGTCTAGTAACTTCTTTCTCTAGCCCCCTTGGGGGGCTAGTTTTTCGCATTCTTTCTAGTTGTTTAGCTGTCTATCAAAGTTAATATCTTATCACTACCAAATATTCTCCACAAGATCACCTTATTATCGTATCCACAAGTTCATTTAAATGAAATAGCATATTATAGTAACCCTTACAAGAAATTTGACCTTTTATTCTCGTTTTTGTTTCTATTTTGGTTGTTATTTTCGTTATTATATCATATGAGCACCTTAGTCATCGGATAAAGGCAAAGCAGATAAGACGTAATCTTTCTGGTTGCTTATATCATTAGCTACTTGGCTGGTTTTCAGCCGTTAAGCTTATCCGATTCTTGATAGGACGAAGGGCCCTATAAATGGGGCATTCAAGATCTCACCTATATAAAATTATTTAAGATTTCACAATTACCGTCTGAGTACAAATCATATGTATGAAGACCCGTAAACTTCAAATACTAAACAGGAAATATTCTTGTAACAAAGGTGGCTCTAGTATGGCAAAAAAAATGAAAACAATGGATGGCAATCAAGCGGCTGCTGAAGCCTCTTACGCCCTTACTGAGGTTGCAATCATTTTTCCGATTACACCCTCATCACCGATGGCCGAAGGGGTTGATGAAGCATCAGCTCACGGCAAAAAGAACTTGTTTGACCAACCTGTAAAAGTCGTAGAGATGCAATCTGAGTCAGGTGCCTCAGCAGCAGTTCATGGCTCACTTCAGGCAGGAGCTCTCACAACAACGTATACGTCTTCCCAAGGGTTACTCTTGATGGTTCCTGAAATGTATAAAATGGCGGGTAATTTGGTACCGGCAGTTTTTCATGTAACCGCCCGTGCCCTAGCATCGCATGCTTTGTCAATTTTCGGCGATCACCAAGATATTAACGCCTGCCGGCAAACCGGTTTTACCTTACTTTGCTCTAACGATGTTCAAGAAGCTATGGATCTTGGTTATATTGCGCATCTTTCCGCAATCAAGTCCAGGGTACCGTTCTTACATTTCTTTGACGGATTTAGAACATCTCATGAAATCCAGAAAATTGAAGTCACACCCGCTGACGCGATTGCGAAACTTGTCGATCATAAAGCAATTGAAGAATTTAGAAACCGGGCCTTGAATCCCGAGCACCCCGTATTAAGGGGCACTGCTGAAAACCCTGATATTTATTTCCAAAATCGCGAGGCTTCTAATCCTTTTATCGAAGCGATTCCTGATATTGTGGAAAACTACTTCCAAGAATTTAAGAAAATTACTGGGCGTGAATACCACCCCTTCGAGTACTACGGGGATCCTGAAGCCGAGAACATAATCGTGGCCATGGGTTCAGTTTGCAACACAACGGAAGAAACTATCGATTACCTGCAGGCAAAAGGCGAAAAAGTTGGACTGCTCAAAGTTCACTTATACCGTCCGTTTTCTAAGAAATATTTCTTTGCGGTTTTGCCTAAGTCTGTGAAGAAGATTGCTGTTTTGGACCGCACCAAAGAACCTGGAGCAACTGGTGAACCGCTCTATCTTGATGTGCTCCAGATGTTTAATCATGAGACTGTAAAACCAGTGGTAGTTGGCGGGAGATACGGCCTTGGATCGAAAGATACCACACCCAGTCACATCCTCGCTGTTTATGAGAATCTGAAACAAAGCCAGCCTAAAGATCACTTCACAGTAGGAATTGTTGACGATGTCACCCACACCTCACTACCGATAAAAGAGTCGGTAGATACTACGCCAGAAGGCACGATTAGTTGTAAATTCTGGGGTCTTGGGTCTGATGGTACTGTTGGCGCCAATAAAACAGCGATCAAAATTATCGGTGACAATACCGACCTCTATGCACAGGGATACTTTGAATACGACAGTAAGAAATCCGGCGGTACAACAATATCTCATTTACGCTTTGGCAAAAAACCAATCAAATCCTCCTATTTAGTATCCGATGCCGACTATATTGCCTGCCACAACCGGTCATTCATTTATCATTACCACCTACTCAAAGGACTCAAAAAGAATGGTAGCTTTGTCCTTAACTGCCCTTGGGGGCCAGAAGAACTGGAAGAACATATACCAGCCCTCTTCAAACGCTATATCGCGAAAAACAATATCAAATTCTATACCATAGATGCCATATCCATTGCCGAAAGCATCGGCCTGGGCGGACGCATTAATATGGTCATGCAGGCAGCTTTCTTTAAATTAGCGAACGTCATACCCGTCGAAGAATCCATTAAGTACCTAAAGGATTCCATCGAAAAAATGTACGGCAAAAAAGGCGCTAATATTGTTGAAATGAACCAAAAGGCTGTCGACCGTGGCGTTGATGGATTGCACCAGGTTAAAGTTCCTACCTCCTGGGCTGATGCTAAAGATGAAGATTTGCCTGTAAAAGACGAACCTGATTTCGTTAAAAACATTCAACGTCCCATGGCTAGCCATGACGGGGATGACCTTCCAGTCAGCGCCTTTGTTGGCATGGAGGACGGAACGCATCCCCTTGGTACAACAAAATACGAAAAAAGAGGAATTGCCGTTTATCTTCCTGAATGGCAAATTGATAAATGTATTCAGTGTAACCAATGTGCCTATGTATGCCCCCATGCGACCGTTCGAGCTTTCCTCTTAAATGATGAAGAACGAGAAAAAGCTCCTGATACTTTTAAGACAAAGGAACCCAAAAACAAAAAACTCGCAGGATATCATTACCGTATTCAAGTTGCTCCCCTTGATTGTACCGGATGCGGCAACTGTGCCGATATATGTCCGGCACCGGGAAAAGCGCTTATTATGAAGCCGGCTGACCATGAAATTGAGATGGAGTCGGAAAACTGGGAATATGCTATGAGGGTAACGGAAAAATCGGATTTAATGGATAAAAATACTCTTTTTGGCAGCCAGCTTGCTCGGCCACTCCTTGAATTTAACGGAGCTTGTCCCGGCTGCGGTGAGACTCCCTATATCAGACTTCTCACACAATTATATGGCGATCGTATGCTGATCGCCAACGCTACAGGCTGTTCTTCCATCTGGGGCGGCAGTTCTCCCTCCATTCCTTATACAACGAATGCCGACGGAAAAGGACCGGCCTGGATGAATCCTCTCTTCGAAGATAATGCCGAATTCGGCTACGGTATGTATCTCGGCTCAAAACAAATTCGCGAGAAAATTGCCGATCTCATGCAACAAGGCTTAAAAAGTTCGATCAACGAAAACTTGAAGCAGTCCTTCCAGGAATGGCTTGACAATATGGACAATGGTGCGGGGTCTAGAAAAGCTGCAGACCGCGTAATTGAAGCGTTGAAAAAGGAAACCGTGTCCGGCAACCCGATTCTGTCAGAAATTATGGCCCGAAAAGATTATCTCGTGAAACCTTCCGTCTGGATTCTCGGCGGGGATGGCTTTGCTTACGACATTGGTTATAACGGCTTGGACCATGTCATCGCCAGCGGAGATGATGTAAACATTTTTATTATGGATACAGAGGTTTATTCTAACACAGGCGGTCAAGCCTCAAAGGCTACACCGACAGCAGCCATTGCAAAGTTCGCGGCCGCCGGGAAGAAAATTCGCAAAAAAGATCTCGGGCTTATGGCTACAACATACGGCTACGTTTATGTCGCCCAAATCGCCATGGGGGCCAATATGAATCAAACTCTTAAAGCAATTACTGAAGCGGAAAGTTACAAAGGACCGTCCCTCATTATTGCTTATGCTTCTTGCGTAAACCATGGGATTAAAACCGGTATGGGCACGAGTATTCATGAGATGAAAAAAGCCGTTGAAGCTGGCTACTGGCATCTCTGGCGTCATGATCCTCGTCTTAAAGATGAAGGTAAGAATCCTTTCGTACTCGATTCCAAGGAACCGACAGCCTCCTTCCAAGATTTCTTAAAGGGCGAAATTCGTTACTCCTCACTCAAGACGACCTTCCCGGAAATTGCGGATGGGATGTTTGCAACTGCAGAAAAACATGCCCAGGAAAAATATCGTACCTTAAAGCGTCTCGCAGAAATGCAATATTAAGAAAAGACTTGGCTTACGCCAAGTCCTCTGGACGCAGGCAGAAGCCTTAGTCGTTCTTACTTGGAATCAAGAAAGTGTTATACTTTCTGGTTCCGTAAAAAAAGCAGGGGTGTCTCAATCTTTGAGATACCCCTGCTTTCACTTTAGGAAATTAGGATAAGGAATTCGTATTTACCCATTCCCTAGCCTCAGCCACGGACTCCTCGCTGGGAACAGGAACATTTGACTCGGGCTTCGTTTTTTCGATATGTCCGCGCCAAGCCGCAGTCTCATGTCGCTCAATAGGATTTGCTTGAAACTTTTTTTTTGAACGATTTTCAGCCATCATTAATACCTCCTTTTACTCCTCATCTTAGTATTTTCCAAGTTTAAAATTTTATTAGGCGGTTATCAATTTATCCATACACATTACAAGTTTCTATTGTCCCTTGTTCCTCTTAGCAATCTAACCTTAATACAGTTATGTAAATTTATTATTTTTAAGAAATAGATCTCACAGCCCAAGAAAATTATGCGTTACAGCCTAGTTTACAAATACATCTGGACAGGAGTTGTAGAAACTGAGCCGAACCAGTCCAAATCCACCTATTTCAAGCTCATTTTTATCTGGGTGCCAACTTCCAATTCCTCCATATATTTCGCCAATGACTGCTAGATGCATTATTTTCTAATAGTCTGTAAAAGTAGAAAACCAGGAAAAATCAATCTTCAAAGATTGAAAAGGGTATTTCTACCCAAGGATGAGTACTTACTGAAAGACCTTTTTCTGCACCTTCAAGCATGTTTGGTTTAATCAAACTTTATCATTTCGCTTGATGAATTGAAACATGCCTCCCACTTCATCAAGCAATTCTTTTATTGCTAGCTCAAATACTTGTTCATCATAGGTATCTGCTTTGGCAACTACTACTTTAGCCATTTTTAAATGTCCCCTCACTAATTTATAATAAACGTAAATTCTATATATCTTTTTTGATAGAGTTGCAAACGACCTTTAAATGATAGACTTTAATCATTTACTTCGCTATTGACTATTTCTACCTTCATCCAAATTCTAAAAAATCCGTATCCTCCTATTTATCTGCAATTCACTTAGATTAGCTATTAGAACAAAGAGAATACATAATTCATATACTATAAGTAAAATGCTCTATAGGGAAGAAGGAGACAGCCGAATGATGAATAACCCGAGCAGCCAAGCAATTTTGTTTGAACATCAATTTTTGGCTTCAAATTTTAGGAGATCATGGAAGATTTATTTTCAGTAACTTGTCCCCCGAAGAAAAGGACGAAATCAATAGAGCTTATAGTTTTATTGCTACCTTTGATCAACTTCTGGATCAAGCACGAAAAATTAAAGCGCCACAGCAAATCATGGAAATAACAAGTACAGCATTTCAGTGTGCTAAAGAACTAAGAGAATTTAAACTACATTTGCTTTCACGGCACTTAATGGACCAAATTGATTTACACTTACCGCCCACTCCTAAATCATATGGTTAATGAGTTGGACGAATATCTAGGAATTTTAGATTTATTACGTTGCGAAAATGTGCTTCCTGCATGCATCCATTACATCATGAACTTCTATGGGTGAAGGATGCTCAAGGGCACGCTAATGCTCTATTATCTGGCTTTGACGATACTGAAGCAGATTTAAAGAAAAAAAGTAATGAGTTTATGATGCACTTTAGGGATCTATATGACAAAGCATTTGAACTGAATGGCTATTTACGCACTGGAATTAAAGAATTTCCTGCTTTGTGCCGATACAATTCTGAAGTAGAAATTAAGATTAATATGTTCCGAGAATTCTTATGCAGGCTACGAGAATTGTATGCTACTAAGGAAGGGCTTGGAACCATTGTACCCCTAACGCCAGATCACATGCTGCGCGAAGAATGCTATTTCCTCATGAAACTATCGGAAGTATCAAATGTAAACATGCCCGACTGCGATCCAACTAAGGATAGATTTGAGGGATAAATATAAAAATCTACTATCGGAATGTATATACTCCTATAGTAGATTTCTATTTCATATCCTTGATCATGGAATAGCTATTTCTCCAAAATGATCTGACAAAGCATCTAACTGCCTTTTCAACTGTGTCCCATGCATTGGTACTCCATGTCCTGGTACAACAATAGATGGTTGGAGCGAATTAAGAAGTTTGACTGATGCCTTTGCCGCATGCCAATCTGTTGTAAAATAAGCAGATGGGCCATGAACCGCCTCATCTTGCGTTAATACTGCAACTGCCGATTCCTGTTTAACAGTAACAAAAGCATCTCCCGCTACTAACACCCGCCTTTTATTATATTGTGACATCATAAATAAAAAAAAGTTCACAAAACTAGGGGGCTTTCTCAAAATAAAAATTTAAGACAGCCCCCTAGTTTTTTTAGGATAAATTTATTTATGAGAGATTGGTAATTGTAGGTTATTCCGAGCAACCGTATCTTTCCATTGGAAAATAGCTACCTGATGCCATTCTGTTCCACAGTTTGTAAAGATTACTCCTAAGGTTTTCTTCATATAAAAAAGGGCCTTATGGCTCTTTTTTTATTTCTTTATAGATATCATATCTACCAATCTCTTTTAATTTTTCTTTCGCATCTTCCAAGGTTTCCCCAAGTACTATTCTCTTCATGTCGGTTATTGTTATCAAGACATACTCATTATTGAAATATGCTATTTGTTCACTCTTATCGTCGTTTACCCAAATAATCAAAGCCCCAGCCATACTATCATCTCCTCTATTTTTGACTATACTTCGGCAAAAGGCAATAAATTCCTGCAATATAAAAATCGCCCCCAACGGGACAGCCTAACGTTCTTGAATCGTATGTTCTATACGTTGATTTCCATGCATACATTGGATCCAGGGGGAGATCAACTTGGTGATTGAAATCATTCAAAATTCAATTTTGCTTATGATTACTCCGGTAGCAACCGTCGCACTTATATGGATAATTTGCAAAATATTTGAAGGTCATTAGACCTTCCTTTTATTTTACAGATAACTGAAAACCGTATATGATTCACTCCCGCCTATTTATTTCTAAAACCAGCCTACACATCACTACTTCTGCGCCATCACTCGGATAGGTATCTTGTCCACCTGACTATCAGCAAATACTCAAAAGGATACAGAAAAACATTCCATTCTTAATTTCCTATAGAAAACAACTTATAACCGCTAAAGATGTTGAAGATCAGCTTTTTAAAATTATCAATGAACGAGTTGCTCTCGAAGACCGCCAGAAAGAATAAAATAACGTCCTTCTTACGAATAATAATGAAGTTAATCGCAAAAAGGACGTTATTATACCTTTAAAAATGATTTAAAAGGAAAAATCTCAGGTGAAGTTACGTATGAAAACAAACGGAGCATTGGTTAAGCAACTCGTACGTGAAGTAATTGTTTGCACGGACAAGCATGTAGATCACAACTTAGGCGAGATTGTCGTCTAAGGAGCCATTAGGCTTGCACTCTCCCTCTCATCAGCTAATCGGTGGTTCTTTATAATATTAAGGGCTAATTTAAAGTAGTTTTAGATCAGCCCCTAGCTCTATTTTTGTCAATAATTACCGCTACTTGATACTCACCTCTTCTATTTATCTATCATACAATATATTAATCGACGATAAAGGAGGGATACATATGGGCCTAGGTTTTGGAGGCGGCCGCAATGGCTTTGGCGGTTCCGGCTGTATTATTATCATAATTATCCTCTTATTATTTTTCTGCTGCAATGACGATTGTTCTTCTAGTTGTTAATTTTTCTGAACTAATCCACCAAACCATTTCTCTTGCAACCACGTTCCACCAAGACGTGGTTTATTTTTTTGCCTTATTAAATTGCCATATAAGATCATTGGTTAGCAATCGCTGTCGAATGCGATAGTTGTCAGGATTTTGCCTCTCAAGCTGTCATGGTGTCAACTATTTTTAGTGCTGTGACACTGACATTAGCTATTTAACTAGCTAGAATTATCTTCCCCATCTGAATACTAGAACCATTAATAAAAATTAAAAGTTACAAATTTTTATTATTACATTGACAAAAGGGCAATAAGTGTAATATTATAATAATCACTTCGTCCTGCAGGCGTGTAATGCTTACTAAAATTAAAATTGATAAAAAATAATGATTGGGAAAAAGCAATTAACATTCTGTTCCAGAGATCCGGTGGCTGGTGAAAACCGGTACAGATATTTATCGCGAAACTCACCCATGAATTCTTTTGCTGAATGTAAGAATTGAACTTATTTAAGTAAAAGCGTGCATCTGCGTTATAGGATATCAGCCGTTGTACTTAATTAGGCTGAATTACGAGCCTAATGTAGGGTGGTACCGCGATATTGTCGCCCCTATTGACGTGTGTGTCAATAGGGGCCTTTCTATGTCCTAAAATTCTTTGAGTTAGTACCATTTAATAAATCCTAGGGCTATCTCTTCACGAAATCTTAAGTACTGAAAATAATAAAGGAAGGACGATAATTATGGAAAATCAGAAATCCAGTCCAATTGGAACATCATTTGCGATGGCGGCCGTGTGGTTTGCAACGCATAGCGGTGGAGGCTTTGCCACCGGCAACCAAGAAGTTAACTATTTTGTAAAATATGGTTGGTACTCAGTTTTTATTCCATTATTTTCCATGATACTTTTAGGCTGGGGCCATCGGAATGCACTTGTCTTAGCTAAAGACTATAAGACTTATGATTATAAAAGCTTCTGTGATGCCCTTTTTCATCCTTATGAAAAATATTTTTCTATCGTCTTTGAATTGGGATTTATCATGTTGATTGTTTGTGGCGTAAGTACTTCAATTGCAGGTTCAGGTGCCCTATTAAAGAGTTCCTTGGTAATTCCTTATGGAGTAGGCATAGTAACCGTAGGAACTATTTTACTGTTATTGACCATATTGGGTAGCGAATTAATTGTTAAAGTCTTAAATCTCAAGACTTATTTCATAATCGTTACCCTTCTCATTCTCTGCGTGTTAGGTATTCAAATGGGGGCATTTAATTTCCAACACGTTTTCGGCTAATCATGAAACATTTGGCACTAGTTTTGGGGACGCAGTTTGGTATATGCTAATCTACATTGGCTTTCAAGCCTTTACGGTATTGCCTATAATCTCCGTCTCTCATAATATTAAAACTACTAAAGACTGTAATAGATTTATGCTATTTGGCACCCTTCTAAATGGCGCCTTTCTGGCAATTATTTGTATCATGCTATTAGGTTTCTCCCCAGAAGTTCTCAACCAGACTCTGCCGGTATATTTTGTCACTACAAAACTTGACTTGCCTTGGCTAAAGATCTTATACAGTGTCATTTTGTTTGTGGCATTGTTAGGTACCGCAATATCTTTGATATTTTCTACAGTTGCTCGTTTTGAACCTGTATTGGTTAAAAGAAATATTTTAAGAAGCTTGAGCACTCGTAGAATTTTCATTTCTCTTGTTACCATTGCCCTGTGCACAGGTATCTCTGTATTCCGTCTGATACTGAGGTAATGTATAGGTCAACTCCGGATTCATAATAGCGAATTTACATCGTGCATAGTCAGTATTACAGCCTCTTTTTAGTCCCCCTTCCTCCTTGGTTATCACAGAGGAATTGCTCATTTCACTACCTGCAGCCGAAATAGTCAGAATGACGCCGATTGGCAGGCAGCCAGTCGCCTGTGCCTTGCTATCATATAAATCCCACACGTCGCAGTCATTTGCCATACCGTAGCCGATGGCCTTAGCTGAATCAATAACGCTGCCACCGCCCACAGCTAAAATAAAGTCAACCTTCTCTTTTTTGCACAGTTCAATGCCTTCGTACACTTTAGAAAGCCTAGGGTTGGGTACAACTCCACCCAAAGTTACATAATCAATCCCTGCTATTGTGAGGGAAGCAAAAACTTTATTCAGCAAACCAGATTTTTTAGCACTGCCCCCTCCAAAGTGAACCAACACCTTTTTACAATTCTGAGCTTGAATAAGGCTTCCCGTCTGCATTTGTGCATCCTTACCAAAAATTACTTTAGTAGGGGCATAATATTCGAAATTTTTCATAATTAACACACTCCTATTTTTTTATATTTGGAAAGCAACCTACGCTATATAAAAGAAAAATCCTATAACCTCTTTATATACTGCCATGCGCCGAAAAGTATGGCATCTGTTACAATAGCAAGTGAATAGGCTAAAAGTATTCTCTGGAATAGCTAAGCTGGCATATTCAGCATCAACATGGTGAAAAGATAGTCATTAATTACAGCTAATTCTCCTTCTAGATCGATAATTCCTACTAAAGTTTTATAATTTTCCTGAAATGTAAAACGATGCTCATACTTTAAGTAAGAATCCAATTATACTGTTGTCACTTAAGACGTTTGGAATATGTACAATTAGTACTAAACGACAATCAATTAGAAGCTGTACGTTTGCAAAAGTTAAGTACTTACTCGACTGTATTTTTCAGCTTGAAAAATATATGTTCTAAAGGTATACTAAAGGTATTTTAAAATAGAAATGAGTGTGAGCATATGGCAAAAGTATATTACCCTGAAGCAGCAGCTATGGTACCAGCAAGTTCACCCCACCCTCCTAATACTCAATATCGAGTTTCGATAGGACTTGAAACTTGGGGTGGAGAAAATCACAGAGTAGTAAAAGTCCAGATGGTTTATGATGGGAAAATAGCTGATCGTAGACCTCCATCCTATCCTGTTGGAAATGATGATTATATGCGGGTGACGGAAGTAATACGGAAAATAATTAGCAGAAATTCGTGAAAGGGTGCTTAGCAGCAGCCTTTTTCTTCTATATTGAACATAAGAAAAACGCCCCGTAGGACGTATCTATAATCTAGTGAAATAAGATGTTTTCCTTTGGTAGCAATCCTATTTCTATGTACTCAATGAGACCTTATTAGGTACTTTCTCCCATTGAGTATCGCCTATGCATATAACCAGTGGTTAATTAAACCACCTTGTTTGATAAAACAAGATTAACTTTTCTATAATTTCTGCAATATCCCTGCCATCTACCGTATAACAAGTAACTGGTCCGTTATCTACTTCATCAAATGACATTGTATGACTGGTAGGTGTATTAAAGCTAGACTCAATTTGCTTTGATTTATTGCATATTTCTCTTACTATTTTATGTTCATTGGTAAGATAGACATCATTTGAGAATTGCTCATACTTCGTTTTAGGGACGTTTATATTTCCGCTCTTTGTGAAGGGAGCATAGCCTGGTGTTATCCATTCATTTAAATGATTTAATCCCATAATAATAAATAGTAATAGTTCGACTCTTTTGTTTTTTTCATTTTTATATTTTATAAAGCTACTTTTAATGATTTCAAAGAAATATTCTTCTGAGTTGATATCAATTATTTTGTTATGCACATATATCCCTCCTTTGCCATTTTAATACATAATTCGTTAAAGGAGCTTAAATTCCTGCAACGTAACAAATCGCTTATCTCTAAGCGGCTCAACATTCTTCACACTAATATTATTATGACCTTGCCATGCTTTTCACATCCAAGAAATGTTGCCAATGCTGGAGATTAAATCCCTTAACCTTTCCGTACCTTTCACAAATAGTTATGATAATGGCACTTTTATCAGTGATATGATACTAGTGTTTTAATATTTTCTTATGTAAACAAAGGATTTTTGCTATATGGTAAAGAATTAAAGTATAATATAAAGTAATGAAAGGATGATATTTTTAATGAATCTTCAAGAAGATGAACATATTTTATATATAAAAATCCTATCGGGAATGAGACAAAGGCGTAGCAATGAAGATACTTCTGAATTTTCACTACCTGATTTCTTTTCAGAAGAGGAATGGTTTGAAGTACCTAATTCTTCACGATTGAAACTTGGTAAATTATTCAAACAAAAAGTTGATGAAAATTTGATCCAAAATGTAGTTTTTTCTTATATGAATAAAAAAAATTGGGCCGTCTATAAAATGATCTTTTAATTCTCAACTGGGACTGTATTTCTTGAGCAATTCTTGAACTGGAAATTTTTATACAATACAAGATGTGGGTTCCTAAGAAATCATATCTTGTATTATATAAAAAAAAGAGACTATCTCAAATGATATGCTACCCCTATATAGGACACTGAAATATAAAAGTCCTGTATGGGGGTAT
>NZ_JAJHJB010000048.1:0-31269 GCF_020819555.1 Pelosinus baikalensis | reverse complement strand
CGATTCCCTTTTCAGGAATTTCTTCGATAATACCAATACTTTTTTGACGAAGAGCGTCTCGTAAAACTCCTCTGATTTTAAAGCGTTTATTCTGGCGGCTCACATAATCACCAAGACCGCTTTCTTTAATCCCCATGTCTACTAATTCAAGGAATGTTTTCTTATTGGCTACCGCCCAAGCTACTGCCTGACAAAGACGATCCACCTTAGCCTGGTCATAGGTTGCAATAATGGCAAGGGCTTTTTGTGCTCTTCCAAAGGCTGTGTCTAATTCTTCTTGTTGTTCCGTTGTGATTTCTTTTTCTTTTCCCATAATGTATGATTCTCCTTAGATTTATCCATTTTTTTAATTCATTTCTTTACTCTCTATTCCCGCGCATGAGTTGCAAAATATGTTTTTGCATGTTCTAAGCAGCGGTATGCATGTTCCATATAACCAAATTTCCTTCACTCGTACAACGCGTGGCAATTCAATCGAACATGGAACCTCGGGCATTCGATTCATGATCCATATTCTCTGTTTAATCCGTACTTACATGATGTACTTTTTTACCTGGGGAATAGATATCCATGATGTTCCAATGTCCCAGCAGTTGGAACCGGATTATTGATCATCGCTACGTCAATTACAACAGGTTTGTTTAATTCAATGGCTCGTTTGAGAGCTGGTTTGAATTCATCGGCTGCTGTAATTTTATTTTTGTACTTTTTTCTAGTTCTGCTAAAAAGGCAATCACATATGACCACAAAGACCGAAGATATGCTCTACTCCTCTGTTTTCCAAATACGTCACTAATTGTTTCGATATTAGTTCTTTCATGTCCATCCTCCTTAAAATTTGAGTGCTATATAACTTTATCTTTGTAGATCGATCTAATTAATGGACCTTCTACTGCATCTTCTCCCTTTCTAAACCACCTCTATAACTGATAACATAAGATGTATCTCTTCCTTGAAGTTGTATTTTTCTTCTATGTGCTATGCTATATTTCTTCGAATTTTTGTCTTAGTTAATTTTATATTATCTAAATTTTACATCAATTCTATCATCTTTTCAATCGATAAATACGATGCAATTAATACGTAATAGTTATAAATAAATTCTTACAAAAAGGGTTGATCTTGTGACACAGAAAAAGCTACTGGCATGCTGCCAATAGCCTAATCCTTGCAAAAACATTAATCAACGAACACCTAAGAATTCGGTTTACATCAATTAACTATCTTTTTTTCAAAATACACTCACAAATTCTCAAACAATAAGCAAGTCCAGAACATTTGTAATGGTCTGCCTGCTGGTATTACGTATTAAACATAGCTGTAATCATCGCAAGAATCATACCTGGCGTATTACGCTAAGCAACTTCTATTGGATCAGGTATTCTTGCTCATAATACTTTTGTAGCTAAATTGACGCAGACAGATGTAATGACTGTAATTGCATCAAAACTTATAAATTATAGCTTTGCTTTCTTCCAGGTAAACTCCAACTTAGCAATCTTACGAATTGCCGTCAAGAGGATCTCAGTCCCCGCTACTATATCATCCATACTTGCCCACTCTGCTGGATTATGGCTAACTCCTCCCTGGCAGGGAATAAATACAATACCAGTAGGAGCCAAGGAAGCTAAATGCATTGCATCATGTCCTGCGCCACTAGGCATCAACATATTCGGATAAGGATGCTGCTTGCACACATCTTGTAACTCTTCAACCATTTCTGCTAAAAGCTCAACGGGAGTCTCATCTGTAAGTGTAATCATCTCAATCTTTACACTTCGTTGCGTCTTAATTTTATCAATTCCTGCAATTAGTTCATCAACGACCCACTGCTTACTTGCTAATTGAGTTGCACGAATATCAATTCCAAGTTCCACACGTCCTGGGATTACATTAATGGCACCTGGATCCGCTTTAATTACTCCTGTTGTTCCTACGACTCCCAGATGGGCAACCTTTCTTGACAATTGTTCTACCAATAAAATTACTTCTGCTGCAGCTGTTAAGGCATCTTGACGCATGTTCATTGGAGTAGCTCCCGAATGGTCCGCCTGACCTGTTACTATTGCCTTGAAACGAGTAGGCGCTGCAATGCCGGTTACGATTCCAATTTGATGATTTGTTGTCTCTAAAACCTTCCCCTGTTCAATATGTAGCTCTAAAAACGCTTTAATATCTCCTTCATATTGGGCTTGCCGGATGTTCTCTGGTGCAAGTTCTCTTTGCTGCATCGCTTCACCTAAGGTGATACCATCCTTATCCTTATACTGAACTAAATTCTGAGGAGAAAGTTTTCCACAAAATGCCTTGCTCCCCAATGTAGCAACGCCAAACCGACTAGATTCCTCAGCCATAAACACCACAACTTCAATAGGATGATCATTTTGCTCTTGCTGCTCCTCTAGACATTGCAATGCTTCTATCGCCCCTAAAACACCAACAACCCCATCAAAATTCCCTCCATTCGGGACACTATCAATATGAGATCCAAGCATTACTACCGGCTTCTCAGAATATAAGCCCTCCCGACGTCCAATGACGTTGCCAAAAGCATCAACGTGAATCTTTAGCCCTGCATTCTTCATAAGTTCTATTACAACGTTCCGCGCTTCCCAATCAGCATCACCAAAAGCAAGACGTGTAATTCCGCCCCCATCTTGCCTTCCAATTGTCGATAATCTTTGAAAATTTTCTTCCAGTCGCTTGTAACAAACCATATAACCATCTCACTTTTACAAATTTTCAAGAAAAAAGAGACACCTAGGCTGTCTATACAACCTAGGCGCCATTGCCAATTTCTTAAATCATATATTTATCTTAATCCATTACTATATGTATGTCAACATAACACAATTTTCGGCATAAAAAACAAATTATTCATACAATTGTCATTATTTAGCTTACCGTTAACTTTGTTTAGATATATACCAATAAGGCAAGGCTACAAAAAAGATACCGCCAATCATATTGCCTAAAGTAACCCAACTGATATTATAGATAAAATCCAAAAGAGAAACAGCATCTGCTCCAGGCATGATCAAAACTGCCGACAGTAAGGTCATATTTGCAACACTGTGCTCAAAGCCCGTTGTAATAAAGGCAAAAAGGCACCAAAAAATCATGATGAGCTTTCCAGCTTCTTCTTTCATTTTAAAAGAGCACCAAATCGCAAGGCAAACTAATATATTACACAATATTCCCCTCGCCAGAAGCTCCATCCATGGCAAAGATACTTTGCTATGTGCAATTTTAACCATCAACATCGCCGTACTTCCTTGTCCAAGCCCTGATAAAATAAATAAAGATGCTAATAAAAAAGAGCCTAGTAAATTCCCAATAAAACTAAGAATATGTATAGTAAATACTTCACTAATCGTTACTTTCTTTTCCATCCTGCCAATTGTCATAATTATATTATTGCCTGTAAAAAGCTCCGACCCTGCCATAATAACCAGACTCAAGGCAATACCAAAAGAGGTTCCCATAATAATTTTCACCGCTGGAGAATCAGCTTGAGACAAAAGTCCGCCAATGGTAAAAATAAGTAATATACCAAGACCGACATACATTCCTGCTAGAACAGATGACAATAAATATTTGATAGGACTTCCCTTTAATAGCGCTCCTTTTGCCTGGGCTGCACTTGAAACTTTCTTTATTTCTTCGTAATACATCTGTTGCCTCCAAAACTACATCGATTTAGCTTACTAATTTAATGAAAGATCACAAATAAATAATGGATTTTTTTATAACTAAGCAGGAAATTAAGGTAATCAATCGAAGATAGCAACTATGCGATACTAAGGAGGTGTGTCATGACAATTGAATTTACCTGCTTGTCCTGTACTCGAACCTTTGCGATCCCAATTTCCGATTTATTCAAAACAGATTACCTGTCTTGCATTTGTTGCGGAAAACCAGTTCCAATTGACCTAATCAATTCACTGCAACATGTATGCAGAAGCTTTTCTTTAGATGCAGAGAACTCAACAAACGAATCCCTTTGGCATATTCGCTTTATCGAAAAGGATTAGAAAATATCTATGCCAAATACAAAGCAAATTATATAATCTCAACTAATTCTCTAATTGAGATTATATTGTATTACTCTTTTTTTAGCATGTTCTTCTTTTTATATTTGGTATAATATGATACGAACCACTGACGTAATACCACGAAGCTCTCAATTGCCACAAACATGGTATAAAGGAGCAAAACCAAGATACATACACTTTTTACAACTTCGTTCCCAATAACCGATTGGAGCATAAACTTTCCAACATCTATAATTGGACTGTCCATAGGTATATCTGTAGGAAGTGATACCCGTTGTATTAAATAAACAAGCCGCCCTAAAATCAATAAATATAAATACAACTTTCCAAGTTTTATGATTTGCAGATATTTTCCCTTTGATGATTCTTTTGAAGTTGACATTCATTTACCTCTCTTATTTTATTTATCGCTATTCATGATACAGTATATCATAATAGAAGATAAAATAAAAAAACCACTCTTTAAAAAAGTGGTTTTTTATTATTACCTCTTATACCCATTTTTTTCCATCATTCTCGCTCTTTGCTGATTCATTTTTTGTTTGTTAAGCTGCTTTAAATCCACTGGCTCAACCTTTGTACCGTACTCAGATGACAGCATCGTTTCTAATTCATCATGAGTTAAAGTATAAGAAATAATGTCTTTGCTCATGTCATTCTCCTTCCTCAATAATGTGCAAAAAATAAAGAAGATTTGACTCAGATAAATAACCTTAGTTTACCATCTGAATCTAAGTCTCATTTATCGAGAGCTTAACCACTTTGAACCCTCACTAATAAAAATTGGAATTCATAAGCGGTTTGCCCATCCAATAAGGAGAATCTTCCTCTTATATTTATATGCAAAAATCCATTATTTTATGAGGTACTTGCATCTGATTCTTTCACTTCATTGGGTAGCATCATTTCTCCACCCTCTTCGCTGCCTACAACCCATATCATAGCATCAATAGGATATCTGATCGTCTTATAATAAAATGTTTCTACCCGCTGGGGCGATTCCTGTCTATGCACTATCTTCTGAAATACCTCACCACCTGCATATTCAATGGATAATTCAAAAATCTGACGGGCATCGACTTGGAAATCATCCTTCTCCCATTGAGCAATTAATTCCCAAAGTATAATCTGTATATCTATGCCTACTGATGACGCCACTAAACTAGTAGCATATTTCTGCTCAAACATGAGAAACACTCCCATTCGATATTTTTCCTAATGCTCTTTTATATATTAATTTATGCAACCTAGAGCATGTACAGAACTAATTTCCGGAGAGTGTAAAAATAATTTAAAAAGTAAGTATTGAGTCTAACTTAACGACGTTATACTAAACTGAAAGTAAATTTAAGAGTTTGCATTTTGCAAACTCTTAAATTTACTTTCTTTTCTTCCCACTTAAACGTTTTAAGATGTTTTTTGTTTTCGTGGAATTGCACAAAGCAAAAATAGGGCCCCCGTCTCTTTCGAACGATGAAACTAAGGCTTTGCTATTTAAAGTTTACTGTCAATAGACCTTTCTGTGAAAATTATATGTACCCATCCACTTTAAGGCTAATGAATTTGTCATCACCAATAATAATATGATCAAGAACTGCTATCTGTAGTATTTTTCCACCCTCAACTATTTGTTTCGTTAATGCTATATCTTCACGACTAGGTTTCGGATCCCCTGACGGATGATTATGAACCAAAATGATAGCTTTAGAATTTGCTAATATGGCTCTTTGAAATATTTCTATCGGCGTAACAATATTTTCACTGATTGTTCCTATGGTTACTAAGCTTGTCCCAATTACTTGACATTTGGCATCAAGCATTATGATTTGAAAATGTTCAACTGGTAAATTTTCCATCATCGGTTTCATGATTTCGTACGCATCTTCTGCTTTAGTAATTTTCATAATTTCACTTTTAAAAGAACCATCTTTTGTTAGCGTTATACTATATCGCGGTATTCTATACATCTTCACACCTCTTTTGCCTACAGCAATAATACATTAACTATATTTTCCATTATGGCATGGATTAGTAATTATTGAAAACAATAGTTTATTCGACAATCCTACACTAAATCCTTTATTGTATGAAATAGAGGAGGCTACCCTTATTTGCCGTGACAACGCTACATTGACACATTTGTTACATGTGCGGTAAAGGCTCTTTTTTTATTTTGCACATTGATCAATATGCTCAAATCCCACAATAAATAAAATAAAAAAGACTCCGACAGAAAGAATTCCGCGAAGCCTATCATTTACTGGTGGAGATGAGCGGGATCGAACCGCTGACCTTCTGAATGCCATTCAGACGCGCTCCCAACTGCGCTACACCCCCACAATCTAGTTGTTACATCAGTAATACTTTGAATAATTTCTTACCGACATGAATTATATTATCATAGTTAGTTACATAATGTCAATAAAAATGCTTAAAAACATTTTTATTTATAGACATTTTTCATCTAACAAACCAATCAATTGTGCAATTTCAGGCTTAGAAACTTGCCCATCAGCACCAATCGCTTCACCTTTGCGACGCATTTCTTCATTAATCAAAGATGAAAAGATAATAACTGGCAATTTTGCTAAAGCTCTATCTTCCCTAACGCGTTTTAACAAATGATGACCATCCATCTGGGGCATTTCAATATCCGTAATTAATAAATTAACGCTCTCTTCAATCGGTGCCTCAGATTCTGCCAACACAGCTAATGCATCCCACGCGTCTTTTCCATTATTATAGGCAGTAATATTAATATAACCAGATTCATGAAGTGTTTCAACCAATAAGTCCCTGAGCATCTTAGAATCTTCTGCTACAATTATGTTCTTCGTTTTTCGCTGCTCTTTCAGTTCATCAGTACTCTTAGGAACTGTTGTCAGTTTAATATTAATTTGAGGATTAATGTCCGCGACGATCTTTTCGAAATCTAGCAAAATAACCATTTTTTCGCCCATTTTTATGATGCCAACAACCATATCTGAGTTAGTAACATTAGGAGGTGGCTCCATAACAGACCAAGATACTCTATGGATGCGAGAAACTTCATTTACTAAGAAACCAATAAAATAATTATTTAACTCACTTACAATAATATTTTTAGTACTGGATTCTAAATCTTCTGTCCCTAAACAACGAGGTAAATTGACCAATGGCATTACCCTTCCACGTAACGTAAAAATACCATCAACGTAAGGATGGGAATTTGGCATTTGAGTAATGGGAACCAGATTAATTACTTCTCGAACCTTAGCAACATTGATTCCATAATTGACTTTACCAACCGTAAATTCTACAATTTCAAATTCGTTTGTACCCGTTTCTAATAATATTCCTTTTTTAGCGTTAGCAGCCTCACCCATAGAAACGCCTCCAGTTTTTATATTGCTTATCGCAATTTGCGATTGCCTATCTATTTCATTTACCACTTACTTTTCTAACATTTCTCGGAAAAAGCAATAATTCCTTCTTTTTAAACTAATTTTCTGGTAAAATTCCTCAAATATAAAAGATTATTGTCGTTTTAGCGACAATAATCTTTTATAAAGTACAGGCATCCATATCCTAACATCAACATTCCATCCCTGGCAAACAATCACTTGATCTACATTTTATAGCATTCTTTATATTTTCTCTTTTTCTAAAAGATAGGTCCAACCATCACGTTGCTCTACATATCCTGTTTTGATTAGCCTTCCTAGGGCTCTTTTAAAAGCAGACTTACTAATATGAAATTTTTCCTTAATGATTTCAGGTGAAGTATCATCACTATAAGGCATTTTACCATTACGAGAATGCAGCAGAGAGAGTATGGCATCCCCATCCGTATCAATTGCTTCCTGCTTAAGAGGACGCATAGAAACATTAATACGTCCATCTTCGCGAATATGAGTAATACGCGCTGTAATCTCATCTCCTACATTGGGTCTTGTGGTAATTTCACTCGTATGCATAAACGCAATATAGCGCTCTTTCGTAAAAATAAAAGCCCCTTCTTCATTATAGTTATAAAGGGAACCAGTAATCATGTCACCAATTTTAGCATCGGTTGCAGGAACAGAGGCCCTTCTCAACTCATCTTCTACTTCCATGCTTACTGCCGGTCGTCCTGATTTATCGATATAGAGCTTCACCCAGACCTTATCACCGCGTTTTAAATTACCGCGCATACCAGCAAATGGCATAAATACACCACGCTCAGCACCAATATCAACAAAGGCTCCATCACGGGTAGTATTGATCACAGTAACTCTGGCCACCTGTCCTACCTGCATTTTAGGCAAACGCATACTAGCTGTAAGGCGTCCTTTAGGATCCTGATACAAATATACAGGAATTTCATCCCCAATTGCTATCGTATCTGTAGTTTGCTGCTGTTTATGCAATAAAATATCATCATTCGTATTGCCAGTGCCAGCATCTAAAAAAATACCAAATTCACTAGATCTGACTGCTTTTAGCGTCACTACACTACCTGGAGTCAGCTTGTTTGTTGTTTCCATTATAACCACCACCTATGCCACCAAGACTTAGACTTACGATCCAAGGCATTGGCAAATTATTTATTTTCACTCAACTGCTCTTTAGTATCCATTGCCCGAGCTTTACCCCAAAGGCGTTCTAAGTTATAGTACTCTCTTTCTTCTTCTACAAAAATATGTGCAATTCCAGAACCAAAATCCAGTAAGATCCAGCGTCCTTGACGATGTCCTTCTTTGTGCAATAGATCAATTCCCTGTTTTTTTAGTTCATCTTCAATATTATCAGCAATCGCTTGTACTTGTATGGTAGATTTCGCACTGCATACCACATAAAAATCGGCAACAGAAGAAACACCATCTACATTAAGAACCACAACATCCGTCGCTTTTTTATCTTCAGCCGCCGCCACAATCATTTCTTCTAAGGTTTTAGTTGTATCACTCATCAAAAATCCTCCTAAAATTTAAATATTCATCTTATTTTTATTTGACTATTACACTTCATAGTACATTGTTGTGTCGTTCTTATCTTTTAATTGTTGCTTTTTGGGTCAGTAAATATACCACTCATCTTAGCATTTTCACTAGTTAGCATACGATCCACGATTTGCTGGGTCTGCTGCTGATCGTGACTCCAGAAGCTAATACCGTCAATGGTAGCAAATTTTCCTGGCAGCATGTCCACATGTAACTCACTTGCCTTAAAGGACTTTAAAGAATTAGCCACCTTTAACATCTTAAATGTCGTTATATCCGTTGCTATATATTGATTCATAATATGCAGCAGGGCTGGTACTTTTAAAAGAGTACTTACATTCATTGTCTTTTCCACCATGGCTTTTAAAAAACGCTGCTGCCGCTGTACACGACCAATATCACCCAGCTCATCACTACGAAACCGGACATATTGCCCCGCCTTATTACCATCTAAATGCTGGTAGCCTTTATTCAGATGAATTGCTAAATCAGCGTAAGGATCTTCATAATCCATATCATTTTCTACATATAAATCAACTCCGCCTAATATATCTACAACCTCAATAAATGCCTGCCAATCAATAACGATATATTGGTGAATGGGAATTTGTAATAACTGCTCAACAGTCTTTACAGCTAAAGAAGATCCTCCATAAAAAAAGGCATGGGTAATTTTTTCGGCACCCTTATGTCCCTGAATGACAACTCGAGTATCTCGTGGAATGGATAATAAATGCAGCGCACCGTTTTCTTTATTAATATTGACAACAATCATCGTGTCAGACCGTCTAGGTGCATTAGGATATTCATTATCGCCGTCGTCTACGCCCATCACTAGTATATTCATATATGGACCTGTTTCTTCGACGACTTTACTGTTTTCCACTTTTGTACTTAGGGCAGGTGCTGCAGAAAATTTTTGATAGGTATGTACTGCTGCCCAGGTTAGAGAAGTTATAAATGTAAACAAAATAAATAATAGCAAAAACAATCGCTTCCAACGTATTTTACGACGCTGAGGACGCAGGCGTGACATGCGTTTTCCTCCTCTCTAGACATAACCTAAAGATTTTTCTATGTAGTATGCAATATCGGTGTACGCTGCTTGATTAAAAGATCATTTCGAGCTTCAATGGTAGCCGGATGAATTAAGCCGCCTTCTTCCAAAATGTAAGCTATGCTTTGATCCAATGCCAACAGCAGTGCCTTATCCAAATCACTATGAGCCATTGCCCTAATTTCTTCTAAACCTCCAAAATTACGACCAGGTTCAATCACATCTGCTAAATAAATAATTTTATCTAATAACGACATGTGAGCTCCCCCTGTTGTATGCAGAAAAATTGCTTGTAAAATTTCTGCATCATGGATGTTAAACTTACTCTCAGCTAACTTGGCTGAAATGGGAGCATGCAGCAATATAGGTTCTGCTTTTTCTATATCACTCACCACTATACCAAAGGCTTGTGCTCTTGGCAAGAGATCCGCTACAGGTACCTCACGAGCTGCATCATGCAAAAGGCCTGCTAAGCCAGCTTTAACCTTGTCCCCCCCAAAGCGTTCAGCCATTTCCTCTGCTGTCTTGCTAACACCAATCGAATGCTGCAGTCTTTTGGGTGATAACATTTTTGATAATCGAGTTAGAATATATTCATAATCCATTTTCTCACCGCAATATTTTAAAATTGAACCATTGAATCCACAAATAACTATGTCTGTAATAGTACACATTTCGCCAAAATAGTTGAATTCCCTGCTAAAAAATAAAAGCCTCCTATAAAGAAGGCTTACATTTTAATTATTGTTCTCTTGGTCTAGCTTCATTTACAACAATCTGCCGCCCACCGAAATCACTGCCATTCATCATACTAACCATCTTATCAGCATCATCATCATCGACTTCTACAAACCCAAACCCTCTAGAACGACCTGTTTCCTTATCTGTGATAATACGACTTGAAATTACATTGCCATGCTCCTTGAACACTTCAGCTAAATCACTATCACTCGTTGACCAAGGCAAATTACCCACATAAAGTGTTTTTGACATTTGGAATCACCTTTCTTTGTTAAATTCTAAAAACGATTGTACTAACATTATCTACGAAACTATAGTATTTATGCCTAACTTTATTTGCCAAAAGCCAAACATGGTATGTTTAAACTCTTTTTACTACTATTCTTTATACAAATTTTCTTTGCATATATAAATCTCAACACTTTCAGGAACAAAATATTTAATTGATCTTCCCTGCCGTACTTTCTCTCGTACATCTGTAGAGGATATCTCCAGTTCAGGGGTAGGCAAAGAGTGGATACGTTTAAAACCTTTCTCACCAAAAGGTTTTATTATATCCTCTAGTGTATAAGCACTGCCTGGACGATTGGCAGCAATAAAATGACAGATCTCTAAAAGGCGATCAATGTCTTTCCATGATGCTAATTCTTGTACGGTATCGGAACCAACAATAAAATAAAACTCTGTATTATCCCCATATTGCTTAATTAGTTCTAATACCGTATCAATCGCATAGGACAGCCCTGGCCGTTCTATTTCGATGGGCGATACATGAAAATGAGGATTGGAATAGGTAGCCATTACGGTCATAATGTACCTATGTAGTGGTTTCGTTACCCGAAAATGTTGTTTATGCGGTGGATTTGCTGCTGGAATAAATAATACTCTTTCAAGGCCATATTCCACACGGACTGCTTCAGCCGTTGCCAAGTGACCAGTATGTATAGGATCAAAGGTACCACCCATAATACCAATCTTACGTTTTTTATCTGACATAAAGGTTCTCCCTACGATACAAATAGTCTTGTCTTATTATATCACACCTCAAAAAGACAAGACTATTTTTTACTATATAAAACTACAACTTCTACTGCAATAAAGCATAAAGTAATATTCGAATGCCCGCCATAACCGCTGCCATGATCACAATGGCCCGAATATAGTCCAAGCAATCATGTTTTCCTTTGTCCGTTTTCAAGTAATTCATTAACGAATAAAAGTATCCCATCGTCTATCCCCTTATCATATCCATTCACCTTATTTTACCACAAACTACTTACTTTATTCATAGCGCAATGCGTCAATCGGATCTAATAATGCTGCTTTTCTGGCAGGATAGATACCAAAAAATAGTCCAATCGCTACGGAAAATCCAAAGGCCATAAGAATAGAACCTGAAGAAATAGCAGTGTTCCAGCCAGCAATCGCTGAAATGGCATACGCTGTTCCAATGCCTAATCCAATACCAATCAAACCGCCTGTTACACCAATAACAATGGCCTCAATAAGAAACTGCAGTAAAATATTGCGATAAGTAGCACCTAGAGCTTTTCGAATGCCAATTTCTCTTGTACGCTCTGTCACAGATACCAGCATAATATTCATAATACCAATACCACCAACTAATAACGAGATTGCTGCAATATTCCCTAAAAGCAATGTAATGGTTTTTGTCGTTTCTTCTGCTGTAGCCATAACTGCCGCTAAGTTACGAACCGTAAAATCATCTGGCATATCTTTTGCTAACTTATGGCGTGAACGTAAAAGAGAGGTAATATCCTCTTGTGCCTGATTAATGCTTTCCGGACTAGCCGCCTGTACGCTAATGGTTTGTATATAACTAATCCCCATCATACGTTCTTGAGCTGTCGTTAAGGGAATCACCACAACATCATCTTGGTCCATACCACCTGCTGACTGCCCTTTTCCTTCAAATACACCAACTACGACAAAGGGAGCTGAATTAATACGTACCGTCTGTCCCACAGGATAGATGGTACCGAATAAATTATCAGCAGTGGTTTTCCCCAGAACTGCAACTCTCATTCGTGTGTCTACCTCTTGATTCGAGAAAAATCGTCCCAACTCCACATTAAAGTTCCGAACACTCACAAATTCAGGCGTAGTCCCTTGGACCGTTGTCATCCAATTTTTATTCCCATACACCAGTTGGTACTGCTTACTAACACTAGGCGCAACAGCACTAACACCTTCGATTTGACGCCCTATTGCCTGGGCATCTTTATTGGTCAGAGTGGTGTTAGAACCAGCAGCCAGCCTCACACCAGAAGGTGATGTGGCACCAGGGGTAATAATCAGAAGGTTACTTCCTAAGCCAGCAATTGAATCTTGTATTTTATTTTGCACCCCCATACCAATCGACACCATTGCAATAACGGCACCTACACCAATGATAATTCCCAGCATAGTCAATATAGAGCGCAGTTTATTAGCTCTTAATCCTTCTAAAGCGATAATAATACTTTCCCAAAACACAAACGATCACCTCCTAGACTTAAGGCAAAGCCTTATCACTTACAATCAAGCCATCACGAAAAGAAATGACTCGCCTTGTATATTGGGCAATCTCTACTTCATGAGTAACCAAAACAATGGTCCGACCTTCTTGATTAAGACCTGTAAAAATATCCATGATCTCATCGCCAGATTTACTGTCAAGGTTGCCAGTAGGTTCATCCGCCATAATAATACTAGGATTGTTTACTAGGGCCCGCGCAATAGCCACACGCTGACGCTGACCGCCAGACAACTCATTGGGGCGATGATGCATACGATCTGCTAAACCCACCATATGTAAAGCTTGAGCAGATAATTCCTCTCGTTCCTGCTTTATTACTCCAGCGTAAATTAGAGGCAAAGCTACATTTTGTTGAGCTGACATCCGAGGCAGCAGATTAAAATTCTGAAAAACAAATCCAATTTTCCGATTTCTAGTAATCGCTAATTCATTATCATTTAACGTAGCTACTTCTTCACCATCCAGGATATAGGACCCACTAGTGGGTCTATCAAGGCAACCTAAGATATTCATTAGTGTAGATTTTCCTGATCCAGACGGACCCATAATAGCTGTAAATTCCCCGGCAATAATCTCCAATGATACTCCTGCTAGAGCGGCGACCTTAGAATCGCCCATCTGGTATACTTTGCTCACTTCCGAAAGTAAAATACTCATCATATAACCTCCCTTAGCGCCCTAGTGCACTACGCATAGTGCTAGATCCCTTAGCAGCATCTGATGTTTGAGGCAATGCTTTTGATTGTGGCAGGTAGATTTGATCACCATCAATAAGACCACTAAGAATCTCTACTCGATCTTCGCCATTCAAACCAGTTGTGATATTTATATTCTCTACTTTTCCGTTGACCATCTTTTGGACATACTGTTGTCCTTTACTTTCTTTTATAGCTGAAAGAGGCACAATTAATGCATTTTTACTTTCTCCAATATGTATAGACACTCTAGCCGTCATAGTAGGCTTTAATAGATTCACAGAACCTTCAACATCTATCATAACAGTATAATAAACTACATTTTGCTGAATATTCGCCTTCTGAGAAATATTAGAGACCGATCCATTGAAAACTTTTCCCATATAGGCATCTACGGTAAAATCGACTTTTTGCCCTAATGATATTTTACCAATATCAGATTCGTCCACCTGAGCCTCAATCTGCATTTTTGATAAATCGGCTACACTCATAAGCACCATCGGCGTTGAAATACCTGGTGCTACAGTTTGTCCTGCGGGAATGGGTTTCCCAATAATCACACCATCAATAGGCGCCTTAATTACCGTATCATCTAGTTGAGATACTGCATCATCATAGGTAGCCCGTGCAACACTATAATCCATACTTGCAGCATCCAATTGCTGATTGGAAACAGCACCAATCCGATTTAATCGTAGATTACGCTCATAATTTGCTGTTGTATTGGCTAACTTTGCCTGTGACTGGGATACTTGCGCCATCAAGCGCTTATCATCAAGTAAAATTAAAATCTGCCCGGCTTTTACCTGCTCATTCTCGCTTACTTTGACTTCTTTGATTAAGCCCGTTATTTTAGAACTCACATCAACTATAGTCACAGGTTTAATCGTGCCAGTAGCTGACACCAATGAAACAATATCCCCCCGCTCCACAGATATCGATTGCCCAGTCATTACAGGTTTATTCTTATCTAAATACATAGTTACCCCAAATTTAGCCGCAACACCTACTATAATCACTAGAAATACTATTTTTTTATATTGAACTATTTTCTGCCATATAGTCTTCACTTGCACAAGACACCTCCATACTGATTAACACAAATTGGTTTTATCTCTATTGTATGGTGTTTCGACTCTTCGGTCAATTGAGAGTTTTTTTTGATTTAGCTTGTCTTAATTCTTAAAGCTGATAGATTCCTACTTGTAATTGGAATTAAATATAATTTTTGATTCCATAAAAAGCAATAAAGTAGCCTAACAGAGTGTAGACAAATACCGTGTTCAAACCGAAAGGATTGAGGTTCGTTTTATCTCTATTTTACTAGATATTAAGCAAATTGGGAGGATTCTAAATAAAAAAACTGCCGACATACTTTGTCGACAGCCTGAGGCAGCCTCTTCTGGCTGCCTTTAAAAATTAACATTTTAGAGCCTGTTTCAAAATACCCATCTGCGTTGTTGCTCCTGCGCATTTTGCTCAACATACTACTTGTACGCCATTACTCAAATGCTCGTCGCGCCTAGCATCTGGGCATTTTAAAACAGTCTCTTTACATTATGGTTGCGTTTTTGAAACAGGTTCTTTTAATAATCTAAATTAATTTTAGCCAATAAATTCTTGGCTTATCATTAGACCGTACGGTCCACCTTTGATAATACCTATACCAATTTTAGTGAAATTGGGGCTTAGAATATTACTACGATGTCCTGGAGAATTCATTAATCCGGTATGAGCACTTTGTACTGTCGAGTTTCCGGCGATATTTTCCCCAGCGGTCTTAAAGGTAATTCCCTGAGCTTTCATCAAATCAAAGGGAGAACCGTATTTTGCAGATATGTGACTAAAATAGTGATTGTCAATCATATCCTGGCTCTTCATTCTTCCAACTTTAACCAATTGCATGTCTACCTGTAAAGGCTTAATCCCATTCTTCACACGCTCTTGATTAACAAGAGTTATCATTTGTTGCTCTTCTGCGGTTAATCCAGCTGGTAAACTAGTCGGATTGGTAACCGGAGCAGGAGTTGGTGCTGGAACAGGAACCGGAGTAGGTTTTGGAACTGGTGCCGGATTGGGAGTCGGAGCTGGTGTAGGTTTCGGTGCTGGTGCCGGACTCGGAGTCGGGGCCGGTGTAGGTTTCTTATTAATTACCCACGTAAATTGTGTCGGAGAATTGCTAGCAACTATTTTACCATCAGTAGTACCTTGTACCCCATTTATATTATAGTTTACGACAGGGGTAGCGGCAAATGCGGGTTGAGACCACGCTCCTAGGGCTACTATAGTCAAACCTGTTAAAACCAAACCACGTAGATTTTTAATAATGTATTCCTCCTTTACTAGTGCGAAGCTACCTTCCGGCACTGCTATTGTAATACTTCTTAATTAATATTGCATCCCCGGTATTTCGCCATCACCCCGCTAAAATACAGATTAGCATCCTAAATCATCAGCCATACTTTATTATGTAAACTTTATCACCCTAATGGTAAGAGTTAGAAATCCGATAAAAGTTTTATAGATTTACTAAATTCCCCTGCAGTGCAACACCTTATAGCCCACTATTCCATATACAAGTCCAATGCTACTCTATAGTCCTGACAAAATTTTTGGATAGAAAAGCACATTTTTTAGCCAAAAACATACTATGTAGTAAGAACATAACGTTCTAATCGCCAACATCAAAATAATAATTGTATACCAGGGAGGGATGCTAACAACCCCAATATTTACCTTTAGATAAAATAACAAAATTTTGAGGAGGCTTTTATAATGATAGACAGTAAATATTTCGAAATTCCAGATTTTTGTAGTCTTACCAGACAGGCGGATCCCGAACCCTGCAATGATTGTCTAAACACTTTTGCCGTCTGCGGCCCCGCCTTCGGAACCACTCTTACCCCGGTCAATCCCACACCCGAGTGCGTGTGCCATGACATTTGTGTCGAAGAAGTACGCTATATTAGCAGCCAGAACGCAACAGCTTGTATTGCCTTTCCTGGCGTTAATTCATGCCGGTTAGGCGGCGTACAATTACCTACACTTCTGCCAAATGAACATTGCGATGTTTTCGTTATTTGTGCGGATGAAAGCATCACTGACAATTGCTCAACAATTACCGTACGAATAGGACTTTTGATCGTCTGCATGACCAATACCGGGTGTCCAATCCCATTTGTCACAACCATTACGTTAGTCTTCCCTGGCACCAGCTTCTTCCCCTTCCCTGATTGTACCACTGGTCCGTTGAATTTCGTACAGTTCCAACAGGCGCTGGAAATTATTGACGGATCCTGCACGGTCATTCAGCTTAATGCGACTACGAATGCAACCGGAACTCAAATCAATGTAAATGGTAAAGTTATCGAAAAACTGTGGAAACACGAAAACTTGTGGGTAGTCGGTTTGCGGCCTTTCGATTTAAGCCCCAACGATGTAGCAAATGGTTTTGTTTCCTTCACCGTCAGTCAGGAACTACAACCCATCAATACGTGTGCTACTTTCCCATGTCCAATCTAAAGAGAGGAGCAGGCCAATCTGGTCTGCTCTTTTTGTAAATCAGAAAAATATTATGTTTTCTGATTTACATAGTAATAACCAAGGATTCTCTTATCTTGCACAATGAGATATACTAACTATCGCCATTCACATTCGCTATGCCAGATGAATTAATAAGACCCTCCAGCCGCTGCAGCTTCGCTTCCACAACCTGAAGACGGCTCGCCAATCCTGTCACAGTATCCTGCCCATCGTCAGCCACCGGAGTCGCTCGTTCCCACATTCGACTTTTACTAGCTTCTCCTGATTTACCAGTGATTCCTCTGCGTAATTGCTCTACAGCAGTCAAATCAGGTAAAATATATACTTTTTGTTCCCCATTTTCAAATGCCAAGTTCTCCTCACTTAACAGCTGCTCACCAGCAGTATTGCCTATTAAAGTCTGGAGGCGGGTATTCATTTCCAGCAGCATATCATCTTGCTGCTGGTCATCCCTGCCTGAATCCAATTTACGCAATAACCGTTTCTGACTAAGACCTCCCTTTCCTCCGTGCGAAAGATTCCGGATAAGTTGATCTACAGCCTCTGGATCGTTTAACACATACACTTTCTGCTTGTCATTTTGACAAGCAAGATATTCTTCACCTAGATCATTATCTTCTGTCATAAACTTCAACCTCCTTTTTTATACATGTTATCCATTGATTCATTATAATGTTATAAAGCTATCACAATCTTTAGGTGCTATAGTATATGCCGCAGATCAATTTTTGTGCTGAATGATTACGATATTTATACGTTTTTTTCATATTCGGTGAGAAATCTTAAGCAGAACTTTTTCATACTCCGGTCGTGCCGCCACACCGTTAAACAAAACATTCTTAGCCCGCTCTTTTATTTGGCTCTTTACTCTATTACGCAGCTCGCTGTCATGAACAAACCGCACTGCCCAGTCAACATACTCGGTCTCATTGGCTGCAATACCTTCCTGTATGCCCAGAGCCCTGAGCATATGTGCCCCCCAACGGCTACGAGCCATATCGCCCTCCTGCGTGATAATCGGCAATCCCATATATAACGCTTCCATATTAGTAGTCCATCCACCGTAGGGATAGGTATCAAGCTGAATATCAGCAATAGCCAACAAGGCAGAAACATCATTAAGCGGTGGCACTATGAACAGCCGGTTACCCACCCCCGCCTTTTCAGCTGTATTGATAATTCGCTCAGATATTCGACCATCTAAATTACTGGAATAACATGGTTTAAGCAAAATGCAAGCATTTGGCGCTTTTTTTAGTATATCTACCAACAGAGAATCTCTTTGTGAACCATGCTTAATACCGTTCGCACAAGAAACAAAAACAACTGCATCATCTGGTATCTTCCAATCCTTACGGGTGGTAATCTTATCCTGCATAAACGGAGGAGGGTACTGGGCCGCGCCCAAATTCGGCAATTTTATAAGCTTTTCCCGATAATGAGACTCAGCATTTTCAGGTTCAAAATCACCGCTGATATAATATTGTATCGTCGGCAAACCAGTTGTAGTACCATGCCCTACCATGGCACATTGAACAGGCGCAAGTTGCATGCCGGCTAAAAGATAAGTGGCAGGATCCATACCGATATCAGTATAAATCAAAACATCCAATTTACAATCCATAATTCCTTTGGCAATACCAGAAACATCCGCTAGATTCGTATATTGCAGGAACTTCTCACTGTGCTCTTTAAAAAGTTCAGTCATTGCATCACAGTGATCTCCCAAAGAAAAAATAGTTATCTCGAAATTGTTTTTATCATGATGAATGACCCGGTTGACCATGTAGTAACTAACAGCCTGATTGCGAAAGAATCTTGATACATAGCCGACACGTAATTTGCCTTCCTTGCGACGCATATTGTGCTGAAAAATAGGTTCAATATTTTGTAAACCAAACCGTGCTATGTGCAAGGTAATAAAGTTCCCTAATGCAGTTAATGCCGACACATTGTTACCACCAACATAAGAAGCACGCCAAAAACCGTCCACCAATTTATTCACAATGGAGATAAAAAATTCTGATGGCATGGATAGCTTACATAATTCTGAGGCATACCTTAGCAACTGCTGTCGGTGCCTTTCTTCAATATTGTAATAAGGAACGTGCAGCATCCACAAACTAATGATAGCTTTAGAGCAAAATGGGATATTAGGTTCATTCCATAATTCAGCGGCATTCATATCGTAAGCGTCTGCTTCATAAGGATGATACATACTTACTAGCATTATCCTTATGTACGGTGAAATCGAATCCATTTCTATGGAATTAAAATCCTCAACGCTATCAGTATTAAACTCTGTGCCAACACCGGAATTAAGCGGCAAAAATGAATTAAAGAACAGCTGCCACCACACGGTTATTAACAAGCGCTCTTCCCTCTTTCCGATTTTCACCAGTTCATCAAGAGGTGTTTGGGTGAAATAGTGAACCAGTTGTTTCCGCAACTGCCGACTAAAATGCAAAAGTTCTTGCATCTCTTCCTGCGGCAATGCACCGCAAGACATCGTCATTTTCCGGTATGTAACCCACTGTTCGATGATTTCCCATAAAATCCAGCTTTCAGCAACTACATCAACCTTCCTAAGGCAGCAGCAATAGAATTGATCTGCAACTATTGCTCGTTGACTTGTTGGATAACTTTCATATCTGCTGTATAAATTGCGAAACTCTTGCCAAACATTACCCCACCCTCCAGTAGTTTTGGCTTTTTCAATAAGCTGCGGCATATTTTCTTTCTTTAGAACCGGGAAGAATGAGCCAATAGACCAAGTTTTCGCACTCAATATCTCTTGATACAGTCCTACATAGTCGTCTACCATCCGCGTAGCACTGAATTTATCAACCATCCTCTTACGCGCTGCTTCTCCTGCAAGTCGCCTTTTATCAGGCTCATCTAGAAAGTATGAAATTCCAGATGCTAGGTCGCCACTATTACCTCGATCGGCCAGATAACCTGTTTGCTGGTGAACAACAATTTCCGGAATCCCTCCAGTGGCAAAGGCCACAACAGGTATACCACACGACTGTGCTTCACAAACAGTAAGCCCGAAAACTTCGCCCAACGCCGGAGAAACATACAAGTCAGCTGCACCGTAATAATCGGCCATGAGCTGCTGATCATCGATAAATGGAACATCAATATGCGGTATGGGCAGTTCGTTAAGAGCCGAATTGTCAGCACTACCGATATTGAGGAGGAGTGCCTCTGGGCTCTGGATTTTTTTCAAGGCCTCGATTAAAAACCTTCCGCCTTTTCGCTGGTCATTAAAACCGCCGTGAGCTGCAAACATAATAATTTTCTTTTCGGCAGGCAACCCCAATTTTGCACGGCATTCTAGACGATTGTTAGGGCAAAAAGTATCTATATCAATACCATTGTGAATCATTCTAATGTTATGGTCCCGCAGTATGCTGTTTCTGGCCTGTTTTTCCAACCAGGCAGACGGACATACCGCCGTGAATTTGGCTACTTTGTAAATAGAACCTTTAATGAGCTGTACTAATTCTCGCTGCGGCCGCTGGCTGGGTACCTGCGAGTCAAGGGGGCAACCAGCACACCAGTCATTTTGCCACCCATTACAGTCCTCCGTATTATAGCAGCCTGCCGTAAAAGCTAGTGGATCATGCAAGGTCCAGACTAAAGGCTTCGCCGCTAAAAATGGTAGTAACAAAAAGGAGAAGTATCCTCCATTGATACAGTGCAGGTGAACAATATCAGCCTGTTCAAACAAAGGATGCTCAATCACGCCCAATAGGGCCGTGGAGTATAAATCAAATAACCCCTGCTGAGCTTGTTGCTGTAACAACCCTTTTTGCCACCCTGTCTGCGGGACGGCTATCGGTATGAATCGTGGATCATTTGTAGTGTTGTAATGAGCGAAAACATGAACCTCATGTCCCTGAGCCGTCATAGAAGTCATAATCTGCCAGGCAATTCTAGCAGCTCCACCTTTAGCGCCAAAAAGATTCACGTGTACTATACGCAACTTGATCATCTCCCTTACCATTATCTTCGTCAACAGCCTGTAAGACCCCGCCCTTGAAGGTCGGGGATAACAGGCTGTAAACCTCGAACTAAGTTCGCTCTAAGGGTTCGGTAGGGGCCTAACCCCTTCCGAACCCAAGGTTCACTTTATCCGAAATGAGTTGCCTGTGAATAATCATCCGCCCAGCTATCACGAATAACAAATGTTGGATGATTTAAGGGATCTTCCATAGCTGTTATAGGTAAATTAGCGCACTGGGAAATTACTTTGGTGTGCGTTGCTTCCGGACCGAAGCCAATATTAGACACCAGATTGATATTGGGGAGAACATGCAGCCCATTTTGCAGCCAACTAGCAAAAAGTAATTGGTAATCCCATGTATCAATCCTGCCTTTATAGGTATGTTCGAAGATGTCATGCCAATACTGAACGGTCCGTATGCTCCTGCTAATATTAATTTGATACTGTCCATCTTGAAATTCCGGCCGTGTGCTACCCAAAATATCAAAAAGCCATGCCCCATCCCGAATTTCCTGCCACATCTTCATGTCGACATCATAAGAGTTCCATGCCCGCCGCCATGTTGCCCACCCCCAAAGATGAGCATATCTTGAGAAATAATAACTGTATTTCGTTCGTCGTCGACCATATTGGAAATTATTCCCTGAAATGGTCATGACACGCTCATCAGTACGATATCGTTCCAGTAGTTCCTGACAAAAATGAAAAAAAGTTGGATGCGGCACACAGTCATCTTCAAGGATGATGGCTTCATCCACTCTATCGAACACCCAATCCAATCCGCTTGCCACCCGTTTCCTACAGCCTAGATTGATATCGGAGTAGTTTATTAAAACCTGGCAATCCCAATCCACTTGCTCCACAATAGCTCGAACAGCAGCACACTTTTCGACTTCCTCTGACCGATCTGTACGAGGACCATCAGCAACAATTAAAAGCTTAGGCGGCTTGGCATTGCGAATTTCTTTAAACACCTGTTCTGTAGTATGGGGACGATTAAAAACAAGCAACACCACCGGGGTAGTTAAGTTGAACTTTGTCATGCTAATATCCTCCTGAAATAAGCAATCGTTTGTTTCAAACCATCTTCTAAGCCTATCCGCGGTTCCCATCCCAATTTAGATTTTGCCAATGTTGTATCCGGTCGGCGCTGCTTCGGGTCATCTTGAGGAAGCGACCAAAAAGTCAATTTAGATCCTGAGCCAGTCAGACTCAGCACTTTTTCTGCAAGTTCCAATATTGTAAATTCTGCCGGATTGCCTAGGTTCACGGGACCAGTAAAACCTTGTTCAGTATTCATCATGGCTACCATAGCATCAATAAGGTCATCCACATAACAAAACGACCTAGTTTGCTTGCCATCACCATAAATCGTAATATCTTCACCACGCAGTGCCTGAACGATAAAGTTACTCACCACGCGACCGTCATTAGGGTGCATGTTAGGTCCATATGTATTGAATATACGGATAACTTTGATGTGCAAACCTGACTGTCGATAGGTATCAAAAAATACCGTCTCCGCGCAGCGTTTGCTTTCGTCGTAACAACTTCGCCTACCAATAGGATTTACATTGCCCCAGTACTCTTCAGTCTGCGGATGAATGCACGGATCACCATACACCTCCGAGGTAGAAGTATGCAGTACCTTTGCTCTTAGATACGAGGCCAACTCAAGAATGTTTATGGCTCCGAGCACACTGGTCTTAATGGTTTTTATCGGGTTGTGCTGATAATGCACGGGACTAGCCGGACAAGCAAGGTTGTATATTTCATCCACCTCAAATTGCATGGGTAAAGTTACATCCTGTCTTACTATTTCAAAGCCGGGATAATTTAGCAATCCCGTCACATTAGCCTTTGAGCCAGTAAAATAATTATCTAAACAAATCACCTCATGACCCTGCTCAAGCAATTTTTTACATAAGTGTGAACCGATAAATCCAGCACCGCCAGTAACCAATATGCGTTTCGCGGACACATTAATCCCTCCCAAACAACTTGACAATCATTTTCCCCGGTAATTTCTCCCTATGCAATAATATTCAAACCCGTATTTTTCTATTTGTTCGAAATCATATTGATTACGTCCATCGAAAAGGACTAATTGGCGCATACGCGACTTCATGTCACTAAAATCTGGTTGGCGAAATTGCCGCCAATCGGTAATTAATATTAGAGCATCCGCATCATTGACTGCTTCCATCATATCGCCCACATATTGAATATGATCAGCATAATCTTCAAATACTTGCTGCGCCTCTTTTATCGCTTGCGGATCAAAGGCGACAATCTTTGCTCCCATATTGATCAAGGACTGTACGATTACCAGGGAGGGAGCCTCACGCATATCGTCGGTCTGTGGTTTAAATGCTAACCCCCATACACCAAATCTCATTCCGTCAAGTTTCTCGCCAAACCGCTTCCTAATCATATCCACTAAATAATGTTTCTGGCGCTCATTCACCTCATGAACGGCAGTAGCTATAGCCATCTCAAGACCATTTTTGTAGCCTAGATTAATTAATTCCTTAACATCTTTTGGAAAGCACGATCCGCCGTAGCCTGCGCCAGCATAGAGGAATTGCCTCCCAATACGGTGATCAGCAGCAATTCCCGTTCGTATATTCGTAATATCTCCGCCAACGATATCGCAAAGCTGAGCGATCTCATTCATAAAGCTTATACGTGCTGCGAGCATAACGTTAGCTGCATACTTAGTCATTTCAGCTGACTTTGTATCCATAATCAGTATAGGATTTTGATTACGGACAAAAGGCTTATATAGCTGTTTCATAAGTTCGGCGGTTCCTATGTTTTCTGTTCCGATCACCACGCGATCCGGGCGCATGAAATCTTCCACTGCCGCTCCTTCTTTCAGAAACTCAGGATTGGACACAACATCAAACCCTACATGCTCCCTTGCGCTTACCTTTAATTCCTGCCTAATAATATCCCTGACCTTTTCCGTAGTTCCTACTGGAACAGTAGATTTTGTTACTACAATTAAGTAATGATTCATGCATTGACCTATCGCTTGGGCAGCAGAAAAAATATAGGAGAGGTCTGCCGAACCATCCTCACAAGGCGGAGTACCTACAGTAATAAAACAGAGCAATGCATCTTCAATTCCCAGTTTTATCTCTGTAGTAAAGCGCAACCGCCCTTCCTTTAGATTTCTTTCTACCAATTCTTTCAGCCCAGGCTCATATATCGGCAATATAGCAGCTTTAAGGTTGGTAATTTTTACTTCATCTACATCCACGCACCAAACCTCATTGCCCATATCGGCAAAACATGCCCCGGTTACTAAACCAACATATCCCGTTCCGACCATGCAAATCTTCATCATTACACCCCTTATCGATGACAGTAGACGCTACAATATGATCTATACATTATTTTAATACAGTCTATCATATTCGGCCTCTCTGCAATGGGTGCCATTGTATATACATACTAACAGACCTAAAAAATCGCTACCTACTCGCAGCGCATGATGATTTGCATTTTGGGTTTACTGGATTTTCACCTTGTGATGGTATTGCAGCAGTAACATATTCAGATGACAGTTAATATAATAAATTGAAGAATGAATACCGTATGATTGGTACTTTTATTTGAGCGATAATTTAAGCGTAAATCAAAACTTTAATAATTAATACTATATAAATTGCGCATTAAAGTACTTTTGTTTCGCTTTGTAATGATAATTCTTCAATCTTATTAATATTTTTTCTAGAGGTGATTGTATGAGTAATTATGATGCTACTTCTGATTGTATATGGCAGGAGCTTGATAAAATTAATGGATGGTTTACTCGAGAAGAAGCAATTTGTATGCAATGGATTATGAAACAATTACCGCCAGAATCAAAAATAGTGGAATTAGGATCATTTCAGGGACGCAGCAGTATAATGATTGCGTCAGCATTATCTACAGACAGCATTCTATATTGTATAGACAACTTTTCCGAATCACTTGACATTTTAAGTGCATTTATGAATAACATCGCAGAATATAAAGTAAATAATAAAATACGTTTTCTAATAATGGATACTATTGAGGCCGCAAAAGAGTTCGAAGATAAATCGATAGAAATAGTATTTCTTAATACGAATCATAGTTATGAATCTGTTAAACAAGATCTTTTACAATGGTGCCCTAAAATAAAAATGGGTGGATTTTTAATATGTCATGATTATACATCTCCTGATCACCTGGAAGTTAGGGACGCAATAAACGCATTACAATTGAATGGTACATTACTTTGTGGTAGTTTGTGGTGTGGGCAAAAAAGTTAAATTATGATTTGAATAGGTAGGTGAATCTGATTATGATTCATTTAAAAAATAATCCCACGGTTACTGTTGCAATGCCGGTCTACAATGGAAGTATGTATATTCGGGAATCTATTGAAAGTATTCTTAGCCAAACGTTTTCAGATTTTGAATTTTTGATAGTTGATGATGGTTCGATCGATAACAGTGTTGAAATTATAAAAGCATATAAAGATTTACGTATAACATTAATATGTAATACTACTAATCTTGGCACAAGTGCAACTTTAAATAAAGCTATTGCAAACGCAAGCGGCACTTATATTGCCATTATGCATTGTGATGATATTAGTCTTCCAAATCGTTTGGAACATCAAGTACTATTTATGGAAAAGAATTCACACATTGGTGTATGCGGCAGTTCTGTTCAGATATTTGGTCAACGAGATCAAGTGTGGTGTTATGAAACTGACTCAGAGGATATTAAATGTAAGCTTTTATTTCGCTCGGCCTTTGTTCATCCAGTAGTAATTATGAGAAAGAGTTTATTTTCGGACTATAATGTTAGTTATAATACCTTATATCGTTATACAGAAGATTATGATTTATGGAGACAATTATTGTCATATACACACTTCGCAAATATTCCTGATATTTTACTAAAATATAGGATACATTCCCACCAGGCAACTATGAAGTATAATTATGAACAACAAGTAGAGGCAGGGATGATACGATTAGAACAAATACATGCGCTGGGTATAAGCCCAACTGAAGAAGAGTTTGAAATACATCAAACTCTTAGCAATGGCATACTCCCCAATAATCAGGAGTTAACCCAATTATGGTTACAAAAGTTGGAGAATGCAAATAATCACCTCGGATACTATCCCAAACAAGCACTTACCAAACTCCTGTCAGAATTCACCACCAAACATATGTGGTAATATAAAAATTTACGGAGAGTGATCTGGTGAAAATTGGATTTTATCTTAAATGGGACATAGATCATATGTATCAAAATGGCTGGATTATTGGTGAAGCATATTATTTTAGATCTGTTTGTAATGAACTTTCAAAATTGCCTGGGGTTGAGTTTGCCAGACAATATGACCTTGTGACACGGCCTGATACGCAATTAGATGTGATGATTTACGTAAATGATACAGAGCCTATACCGAGTTTAGCCAAAAAGAATATATTATATCTACAAAATGGCTTTGGTGAGGGAATGGATACTATTCTAGAACGACTTCGTCCATTGGGATATGATGGATATATTTTTATTTCAAAAAAGCTGCTTTCCCTTCATGAAAGTCAAGGCTATCATGGAATATATTTACCGTTTGGTGCTGATTTGACTAAATTTTATCCTAGAGAGGCAGATGCGAGTTACAATTATGATGTCGTTTTTATTGGCAATGATATAAAAGGTCATGGTAGGACAATGCGATATTTATCGCCAATGTTTAATTATAATTTTGGTCTCTTTGGCATGTGGGGAGATGGGGATTCATTTTGCCAAAAAGTATTCTCAAGGATTTGCAAGGGAAGACTAGATTATGACAAAGTTCCACTCTTATATTCCAATGCTAAAATCAGTTTGAATTTCACTTTTCCCGATCAGGTCAACTGGGGAGCTATGACAGATAGACCATTTCAGATCATGGCCTGCAAAGGTTTTCTGATTAGTGATTATGTACCTGGCTTTGAGGATGAATTGCGAGGATGTATGATAGTTACTAACGGCGGATTAGATATAATAAATAAAATTGATTATTATCTTTCCAGGACTAAAGAACGACAGGAAATAGCAGACAACGGTTATCAATATGTAATTAAGAATGCAAGTATTCAGTCCCGAGCCGGTAAATTATATAATTATCTGCAAGAACTATTATAATTTATCTTAAATATTATTAAAGAAGTTACTAGGAATATTCGAAAAACTATACAATCTATATTTATTTAACACAGTCTATCATATTCGGAATCTCATAGAAGATTCCATTGTTATCATTAATAACGGAGCCAGCGAATACAATATAAGAAAAACGCTTCGCGTCCTCTTTATTTTCCTATATAGTACAAATGAGATCAAATTATTATAAGTGAAAGTCAAGTAGCACGGTGGGGCGTTAATAACATGACCTCGGGGAGATGATGTTATGCATATAGGTTTTTTGATGAAGTGGTCAAAAGGATTAGAGCATCTTACAGGACACGTTATTGGTGAAGAACTATACGCCGAGTCTTTATGCAGGGAACTCCGACAGTTAGCAGGTGTTCAATCCGCTAATTTATATGCCCCAAATGTTAGACCAACAGCCAGGCTTGATGTGATGGTCCACCTGAATGACACAATACCAGGTCCATTTGCCTATAGACACATACTATATTTTCAGAATTTTTACAATGAAGGATCAGATATTGTTTTAGCTCAATTACAAAAGCTAGGATATGACGGTTATGCTTTTCTTTCACAACGGCTGCTAGATATTCACCAGCAAGCTGGATACTCCGGCATTCTTCTACCGTTGGCGGCAGACACAGCAATATTTCACCCAAGGGTTGCTAGCCTTAACTATGAGTACGATGTCGCATATGTCGGAAACGACATTAAAGGGGAAGAACGCACTATGCGCTATCTCTATCCGGCGATTAACTATAAATTCGGGTTGTTTGGCAATTGGAATCTGCAACCCTATCCCTACAGTAGAATACTCGCTCGCCTATCACAGGGACATATCACTCATGAAGAGTTGGCCACTCTCTACTCCAGCGCAAAAATTATATTAAACTTCACTGGACAGGATTCAGCCATTTGGGATGCCATGAATCTCCGTTTCTTTGAGGTACTGGCATGTAAAGGATTCTTAATCAGTGACAAGATCCCTGCAGCTGATCGTGAGATGAAAGACTGTGTTGTATTTACCGACGGCTACCAGGATTTAAACCAAAAGATTGAATACTACTTAGCAAGACCACAAGAAAGAAAGGAAATCGCCGAGCGTGGCTACCAATACGTAATTCAAAACGCGACCGTAGAGGCCCGTGCGAAACAATTATACCGCTTTATGGAGGAAATCATGTAGAACTAAGAAAAATGCTACGCGTCCTTTGGAAATCCAGAAAACGAAAAAATAATTGAAACACAAAGACATAAAGGTTACAAAGGGGCTATATTAATTTCATTGGTGCCGCGATAGCTGCATTGGTCCTTTGTGGTTCAATCGTTTTATCCGCTGACCCAGGCGCTCTAAGACTCCCATCTTTTTAAGTGGAAACCCACGAGCGCCTAATTCCTAAGGATAAATTCGCTAAAATTCAGATGGAGTTAAAACTCCATTTGAATCAAGTCTCACATCTAAAAATATAATTTCTATACCATCAAAAAAAATCGCTACCTAGTTATAGCTTAGGTAGCGATTTTTCATCAACGCGACAAATATTATTGCCGTCAAGTTTTAATCCCATCAGCTTAAATTCAGATTATTTTATAGATAAGAGAACATAGTTATCTATTTTTTTACTATAATGAAATATTTATTGACTTTTCACGAATAAATTTCAATATATGCTATATATAAACGTCTTATATCGTTATTAACTGGTTTAATATAAGTTAACATCGCATCCTTGAGCAATCGGCATGATTCTTTATTCCAGCCATTTTTATGTTTAACATGATAGGCCACCAGAGCAGTAACTTTCTTAACTGGAATTTCACATAATATCGGTACAAGTATTATCCAATAATCCCACCACGGCAGTCCTACAAAAATCTGACTTAGGATAACTATTAATAATTTTACGGTCAAAGAAAAAATAATCAAAACCCCATCCATATAACTTTCCTTGCAAATTATCAAGTGCTTTAATATCAATTCTCGAACCATACACTAAAGAATCGACAGCTTCTTTAGAAATAAAGGAATGAAATTTTTCCCCCAATAAATAAATATCTGAATTAACAATTCCACATATTTGAGAATCGCTTCCAGCAAAATATGGCCAAGAAATCATCAAAATAAATATAAGGCTTACCAAATTCTGTTCTTGCATCACGATATGCTACAACAAATTCAATATTAGGAAAATCCTGTCCTAATTTAGCAATTTCATCCGGTGCATTAATCGATACGCACTTAAACCCCATCTTGCACCAACTGTTAATGACTTTTTTTGGTTATCTAAATTTTTCCCTGGTGCCAATGATGTAGCAATTGTTATAACACCGTTTTGTGTCATAACCTACTCCTCCACAGGTTTTTCTTTACACTCAGATTAATATAATTCAGTGTAACAACTCTGATCTTGTTCATCATATTTTTTAAGCTGATTGGACGCAATAGTAACTAATAAGCTAATATCTGTTGAAATTGGTAAGTGCAGATATTGATGTACTGTCATACGCACATCAATATCTTGATAAATAATATCCTGCGCCAGATTTCCCCATCGATCATCTGGAATCAAATCAAGTGTCATTCCTGCATGGGCTGACGGTAAAAGCATATTAGAACCATGCACGCCGATCACTAGCCGACTTTCCGCATAGATTTTACATGTTGCCAGTTCTAAATCATCCGTATATTTTTCCACTCGCCGGTCATCAATCCATTCGGGAAAAGCCGTAGCCACACCTAAACCAGCGACAGTAAAAATTACATGAGGAAACCGCAGTCTGAGCTGTTCAAGAAGTAACAAATATTTGAATTTTGTTGTTGAAGCCCGCTTTTGCGAAGCTCTGGGACGAGCTTATGATACAAATAAGGGTTAGTCGCACTCCAAACACGGTCGTCCCGCCAAATGAAAGTAATCCGAAAATCCTGTTTCCCATAATTATGCTTTTCAACACTGGTATATCGGGCAATTTCTGGGCAATGCGGCTGATAATGAGCTCTACCCAGATAAATAGTATCAAAGCGCTGGCATTCCTTATTAATTAATTGATCTAATTGAGGATAATAGTTTAGCATCTTAGCTAGAGGGATATTTATTGTCCATATTTCAGAAACCCCATCCGGTACCATCCACTGCAAAATTTTCGGTATTAAAACAATCGTATCAAAAAATTCAGGTCCTCAGATAAAATTCAACACAATGCATCGCCATAAAAAAAATGAAGACAATTAATAATGATAACCTTTTTTGTTTCCAATCTTTTTTCGACTTGAAATTCTAGATTTTGATCATATTGAGGTCTAAAAATTGACATTTGGAACGGTATTCCAAACCATGACTTATATCCTTGCTCGAGTGTAACTGGAAACTATCCCACACACCCTTGCGCTGGTAAACCTGCCTTCCCTAGGTTACTATTGATTATGTACAGGTTAGCCGGCTAACCCTCAAATAAATGGAGGGTGATGAACTTTGACAA
>NZ_JAJHJB010000047.1:0-32736 GCF_020819555.1 Pelosinus baikalensis | reverse complement strand
CCGTATCGGACTTTCACCGACTAGTAAGCGCCCATGCTGGGCGCACCTAAAAAAAACCCTTCTACAATTGCAGAAGGGCTGATTTGTTATTTAGATATTAACGACCGCTGTTTTTGCTGAAGCAATCGCGGCAATATACAGGACGATCGCTGCTTGGACGGAAAGGCACTTGTGTTTCTACACCGCAAGCTGCACAGGTTACATCATGCATTTCGCGTTGTGGACGAGCGCCACCACGGTTAAAGCTGCTACCGCCATTATTTCTTTGTTTACGAGCTGCACGACATTGTGGGCAACGGCCAGGCTCGTTAGTGAAGCCTTTTTCGTTATAGAATTCTTGTTCTGAAGCTGAGAACACGAATTCTGCGCCACATTCGCGGCATGCTAAAGTTTTGTCTTGAACCATTGTAATAGTCCCCCTCAAATTTTCTGGCCCAAATTGGTATAGGGTTCACTACTGTCCTTACCAAAAACCTACTTGAGAAGGATATATAATGGAATCTCACTAGACCTATGTACTTGGGCTCTACTATAAGTATACTATTATTTTTTTAAAAGTAAAGTTTTTTCTATAAATTTCTCTCTATTTTTTTATATTATTTCCTTTTTCTGATAAATATTGGGAGTTGTATTTTTAATAGTATGCATGAAGCAGAAAAAAGCTGTACATACTATTTTTGATTACAATAACCTAAAATTTCTATAGGGAGGCTAATTTACATGACGATCCTAGACAAAGTAAGTTCAGAGACTCGTGGTATCTTTAACATGTTTTTTGACAAAGAACCTCTTAACTATTTAGAAGCAGCTGGATTATATGGAATCATTGCCCAAGGCCGCTATAATGTCGCTGCCCTTGAGGTTCTTTATAATCATGCCCAAGATCATGATTTAAAAGCATTAATTAAGGAAGCAATTGACAGACAAAGCAAAGTGATTATCGAGCATTCCGAAGATCTGCTGCAAGAAAGCGGTGGTCGAATCCCAACTTTATCCTTCAGTCAACGTACTTTGCACAAAGACTCTTTAAACATTCCCACAGATGCTCATCTAACGGATAGCGAAGTTGCCATCGCTGTCGGCACCATGGGTAAAGCAGCGCAAATGGCCTTATTAGCCGCCCTGCACCAATCTTACCAAATCGAAGTCGCATTAATGTATCGCAGAATGCTAGATGCCGGTCTCGAGTGGGATTATCGTCTTTTGCAGCTTATGTTACAACGCGGCTGGCTCCCCAGACTGGCTAAAATCGAACATTAAAAAGAAACGCTGACGCATCCCTTTAAACTTATAAAAACAATCGAACCACAAAGACGCAAAGGACACAAAGGGTCTACTTATAACTTACTTTGTGCACTCCTTTGTGTGCCGCATCAGCGGCATTGCGCCTTTGTGGTTCATATATTTTATATTATTTCACCTAAAACTTATAAATTCTATAACAAAAAACCTCCCAGAATGCTGGAAGGTTTTTTATTATATTCGTTCTTTTATTATGCTTGTTTTTCGAATTGGTCTTTGCCAACTCCACACAATGGACAGACCCAATCTTCAGGGATATCTTCAAATTTAGTGCCAGGGGCGATACCGCTATCTGGATCACCAGCTTCTTCATCGTACTCATAGCCGCAAACTACACAAACCCATTTTTCCATATTTAATCGCTCCTTTTTCTTGTAAATTTAGTTAATCTGTTACCATTTTACCATATTTATAAAAATTAGCAACTACTATCCATTATCCAAGTGTCATTTACCACCTGCGGCTGGAACCGCCGCCTCCGCCAGAGCCGCCGCCAAAACCGCCACCGCCTCCTCCGCCGCCACCGCGTCGGGACAAAACGGACAACAGCATATAAGTTATGGCTCCGCCAAAAAATAGCCAATCCATCATAAGCAGTAAGATAACCCCAACAGCAATAGCAATTTTCGCCCACCAAGGAAGTGCATCCCACCCTCCTTCTTGACTGGCAGCTTGTGCCTGCTGTACAGGTTTTGCATCGGTTTTAAGTTCGAGCTTATATTCTTTTGCTACTTCCGTGGCAACTGTCAGATAGCCATTTAAAATGCCTTTGTCATAATCGCCCTGTTGAAAATAAGGAATCATATAATTATCTTGAATACGCCCAGTCTTAGCATCTGGCAGTGCACCTTCCAGGCCATAGCCAACTTCAATGCGTGACTGTTTATCGTCCACAGCTACTAAAATAAGAACTCCATTATTGAGGGTTTTATCACCCACACCCCACTGCCTGAGAACTTCTAAAGAATACTCCTCCAAAGGTGCTCCCTCTAGTGTTTTAGTGGTCATGACCACAATTTGAGCCTTTGTTTTAGCAGCAAGCTGGCTTCCTAAATTATTGATCCGGGACTTTGTTTCTGGACTTACTACGCCAGCATAATCCTGAATGTAAATGCTATTTGTCGGAGCTGGCGGTACTTGCGGCTGTGCCCAGGCTACTGCAGCGATCAACAGATATGCCACAAACACAATCCAGGCTAGCCTCTTTTTCATATTCTTCCCTCGCTTAATACGATAATGGTAAGAAAAACGCTGCGCGTCCTATAAAACATGTAAAATAAATCGAACCACAAAGACGCAAAAGACACAAAGGGTTTTATTTATTTTCTTGTGCATTCCTTTGTGTGCCGCATCAGCGGCATTGTGCCTTTGTGGTTCATTTCTTTATTTAAAACTTCACTTGAGGTACTTGCTGTGCGCCTTCTGCTGCTTTGAAGTATTCTTTTGCCCCAAAGCCTAACATTCCTGCATAAATATTTGATGGGAACGTACGGATTTTTGAGTTGTATATCTGCACTGCATCATTATAATCTTTACGTGCTACTGCAATGCGATTTTCAGTACCAGCCAATTCATCAGCCAGCTGTCTAAAGTTCTGATCCGCTTTAAGGTTCGGATAGTTTTCTGCGATGACCAATAATCTGGAAAGTGCACCGCCTAGTTCGTTATTTGCTTCTGCTTTAGCAGCAACCCCTTGACTTCCGGCAAGTTTTGCTCTTGCATCTGCTACTGCTTTAATGGCTGCTTGTTCATGCTGCGCATATCCGGATACAGTCGCATTTAAATTCGGAATTAAATCGGCCCGACGCTGCAGCTGATTTTCTACTTGGCTCCACTTGCCATTTATCGCTTCGTCCATATTAACTAAAGCATTATAGCCAGAGAATGCGCCTATCACCAGCACTGCAACTAGAGCAAGCACAATCCACACTGTTTTGTTCATATTATTGAATCCTCCTTAACATTATGTTACTTACATTCTATCCAACTTTACAGGAAATGAACAGTACAATTTTTTCCAACTATTAATGTCCTTGCTGGCGGAAAAAATTATATACGGCTTGTGCCGCTGGAAAAGTCATAGTGCTTACTGCTGCCATTTCCTCAACCGTAGCTGCTTTCATTTTAGCCAAACTGCCAAAATGATCCCATAATGCTTTACGCCGTTTCCCGCCAATCCCTGCAACATGATCGAGAACTGACACCATATTTCGTTTAGAGCGGAGCTTTCGGTGATAGGTTACAGCAAAACGGTGGGCTTCATCCCGAATACGTTGAATCAGATATAAAGCTTGTGAATGCCGGGGCAAAATCAAAGGCTCACTATCACCTTCACGGAAAATATGCTCAAATTCTTTTGCCAGGCCAATAACAGGAACCTGCAGCCAGCCAGCACCACGGATGATTTCTAAAGCAGAGCTTAATTGTCCTTTACCACCATCAATGATGATTAAATCAGGGGGCGGCTGCCCTCCTTGGGCATATCGCCTGCTTACTACCTCCTGCATGGATTTAAAATCATCTGGTTTTCCTTCCACTGTCAACAATTTATAACGACGATACTCTTCTTTCTTCGGCATACCACTTTCAAATACCACCATCGATGCCACCGTCTCTGATCCTTGAATATGGGAAATATCAAAGCACTCCATGCGTTCTGGAGGACCATCTAACCCTAAATATCTTCCCAGATCAGCTAACGCTCCTTCTGTTTGCTCAGAATGCGCCTTTAACTTTCCTTCTTGCTCTTGAAGCACTAGGGCTGCATTGCCGTCTGCCATGGTGACAATATCTTTTTTCGTACCTCGTTTGGGTGTTTCCACAGCCACTCGACTGCCCTTTAACTGGCTTAACCATTCCCCTAACAAGGACTGCTCTTCGATGTGCATCGGCAATAAGATTTCTTTCGGAATAAATGTACTTTGGCTATAATACTGTTTGAGAAAAGCGGCTAGAACCGCCTCATCCTCTTCCTGGTCACTGCCTGCTAACAAGAAATGATCCCGCCCTACCATTTTTCCGCTTCTAATAAAGAATACCTGAGCACAAGTTCCTAACGCAGAGCGAGCTAAGCCAATGGCATCTTGATCCCCTGCCCCTGTAACAATATTTTGTTTTTCCCTGACTTTTTCCACTGCAGCCAATTGATCCCTGAGCTTTGCTGCTTGTTCAAAGGCCAGTTCCTGGGCTGCAACCTCCATTTTCTTCTTCAGGCTTTGCACTACAGTATCACTGCGGCCTTCCAGCAGTAGACAAACTTCTTTTATCATACCTTGATACGTTACCGCATCTACAAAGCCAGCACAAGGCGCTAAACATCGCTTAATATGATATTCCAAACAAGGACGTCTGGCATCTAATATTCTGCAGCTGCGCAAAGGAAATAATTTACGCATTAATTTGATGGTTTCATGAACCGCTCCTGCACTGGTATAGGGACCAAAATAACGGGCACCATCTTTTTGTACTCTTCGGGTAGCATATAAACGAGGAAACTGTTCATTTATCGTTACCTTTATATAAGGATAGGTTTTGTCATCCCGCAAACTAATATTATACTTTGGACGATGTTTTTTAATTAAATTGCATTCTAAGATTAAAGCCTCAATTTCCGAAGCTGTAACAATATATTCCAGATTGGCAATCCGCGAAACCATGGACTGCACTTTGGGAGAATGATTACGGCTGGATTGAAAATAAGAGCGTACACGGTTCTTCAGTACTACAGCTTTGCCTACATAAATAATACGATCCTGGGCATCCTTCATTAAATAAACACCTGGCTGATCCGGCAAATGGCTTAATTTCTCGATTAATTCATCATTCATATTACTAAAATACTCCTTTGGAAAATAATATCTCATTGCCAAAAGACTAAAAGTATGAGATAATTGTAACATACTTTTAGTACCAGCTAATAATTTTTTTTAAAAGGTTCAATGTATACATGCAATAAACTCATTGTCGATTTAAATGTTATATACTATAATTAAGTCCATTAACGTTCAAAATATTTCACTTGATATTTGCAAATGGGAGGTCGCTATTGATGTTCAAAAGAATACTCATCGCCAATCGTGGTGAAATTGCCGTTAGAATCATTCGAGCCTGTCAGGAACTAGATATTGAAACAGTTGCTGTATATTCAGATGTTGACGCCGAAGCCCTACATGTCCAACTGGCCGACTATGCGTATAACATCGGACCTGCAGATGCAATGAAAAGTTACCTAAATATGGATGCCATCATTATGGCTGCTAAAGCTTCAAAATCAGAAGCCATTCATCCAGGATACGGCTTTTTGTCAGAGAATGCTGATTTTGCCGAGAAAGTTACGAAAGCAGGCTTGATCTTTATCGGACCTAGTGCCGAAATCATCCGCCAAGTAGGAAATAAAGATGCAGCTCGTGCGGCCATGAAGGCAGCTGGTCTGCCTATGACAATAGGTAGTGAACCGATTGTCAATAATGAACATGCCTGTAATTTAGCCGGTGAAATTGGCTATCCAGTCATTTTAAAGCCAGTATCTGGCGGCGGCGGCAAGTCTATGTATGTTGCCAATAGCCAATTAGAACTAATCAGTGCCTTAAACAAGGTTGATGTAACACGCAGTCCTTTTTACTTGGAAACTTATATTTCTGAAGCACGACACATAGAAGTACAAATCATGGCAGATACCTATGGCAATGTCCTTCACGTAGGTGAACGAGAATGTTCCATACAGCGCCGTAATCAAAAGGTACTCGAAGAATCCCCATCCAGTGCCTTAACCCCTGAAATGCGTACCACTGTTGGAGCAATGGCTATTCGCGCCGCCAAAAGCATTTATTATACCAATGTAGGAACAGTAGAATTCTTATTGGATGTGAAAACAGGCAAGTTCTATTTCATGGAGATTAATCCTCGTATTCAAGTAGAACATGCTGTAACAGAAATGGTTACGGGTATTGATTTAGTTCGTCGACAAATCCGGATTGCTGCGGGTGAACCTTTAAACAAAAAACAAGAAGACATTTTGTTTATCGGTCATGCCATTGAATGCCGCATTAACGCCGAAGATCCAGAACAGTGTTTTATTCCTTCTCCTGGTCATATTGACTTTTACCACGAAGCAGGCGGTCCAAGGGTTCGAGTCGATAGCGGTGTATGTGCCGGTATGACAGTACAGCCCCATTATGATTCCATGGTTGCAAAAGTCATTGCCCACGGACGTACCAGAGGGGATGCTATTAAAATTATGCGCAGAGCCTTGGCGGAATACCGCATTTCTGGCATTAAAACCAATATTAGCTTTCAACAGGAAATCTTAAATAACCCTCATTTCTGCAGCGGCAATATTGATACTCAATTCGTTTACAAACGTATGACTCCCATTCAAGAAGTAGAATGTGAAATTGACAGTGAAAATAAAAAATACTATTCCCAAGGGTAGGCGCTATGCCTACTCTTTTTTATACCAAAATTTATAATTATTATGAACCACAAAGACGCAATGCCGCTATCGCGGCACACAAAGTAGCTACGAAGGAATTTTACCATTTTTCCTTTGTGTCCTTTGCGCCTTTGTGGTTCCTTTTTTTACTCCCGTATTCCTCTTTTCAGAATTGGCGCTAGAAATTGTCCTGTGTAGGAAGCCTTGACCTTTACGATATCTTCCGGAGTTCCTTTGGCAACAATGGTACCACCGCGGCTGCCGCCTTCTGGCCCTAGGTCAATTACATAATCCGCAGTCTTAATGACATCCAGATTATGCTCAATCACTACAACAGTGTCCCCTCCATCGACCAAACGCTGCAGCACGGTAAGCAGGCGGTGAATATCAGCAGTATGCAAACCGGTGGTTGGCTCATCGAGAATATAGAGTGTCTTACCGGTACTGCGTCTTGCCAATTCCGTCGCTAATTTAATCCGCTGAGCTTCTCCTCCAGAAAGGGTCGTGGCAGGTTGTCCTAATTTAATATATCCTAAACCAACATCCTGTAAAATTTGCAGTTTACGCTGAATTTTGGGGAGGTTTTGGAAAAATTCTACTCCTTCATCCACCACCATATCCAACACCTGAGAAATACTCTTCCCTTTATAACGAACCTCTAGGGTTTCCCGATTATAGCGAGCCCCTTTACACACTTCACAAGGAACATATACGTCAGGTAAAAAATGCATTTCGATCTTAATAATCCCATCACCGCGGCAGGCCTCGCATCGTCCGCCTTTTACATTAAAACTGAAGCGTCCAGGCTTATATCCCCGCATTTTGGCTTCCTGGGTTTGGCTGAATACTTCGCGAATGACATCAAATAAGCCTGTGTACGTAGCGGGATTGGAGCGAGGGGTACGACCGATGGGCGACTGATCAATCTCAATAATTTTATCAATATATTCTACACCACGAATATCATCATGAGCACCAGGCCGAATCTTAGTACCTCGATACACCCGTCCTGCCAGCCCTTTGTATAAAATCTCATTTACCAGGGTACTCTTGCCTGAGCCAGATACACCTGTCACAGCAGTAAACACACCTAAAGGAAATTTCACTGTTAATTTTTTCAGATTGTTTTCTTTCGCTCCCACTACTTCCAGCCATTTTCCATTGGGTTTACGCCGCACAGCAGGTACCGGGATATACTTACTCCCCTTCAAATACTGCCCTGTGATGGATTCTGAACAAGCCTTGATCTCTTCTACTGTTCCTTGAACTACCACTTGTCCGCCATGAGCACCAGCAGCCGGACCAATATCAATGATGTGATCGGCTTCATACATGGTATCCTCATCATGCTCAACTACCAGCAGGCTATTGCCTACATCCCGTAAATGCTTCAAGGTCGTTAACAGACGGTTATTATCCCGCTGATGTAAACCAATGCTTGGTTCATCCAGTATATACAGTACCCCTACCAGCCCGGAGCCAATCTGAGTAGCCAGCCGTATGCGCTGGGCTTCTCCTCCCGATAAGGTACCTGCGGCCCGACTGAGAGTCAAATAATCTAATCCCACATTCAGCAAAAATCCCAATCGAGCATGAATCTCTTTTAGAATTTGGTGAGCAATGGCTTTCTCTCTATCTGTTAAATCTAAATTAGAAAAGAAATCCTGGGTTTCTGCAATGGTTCCCGCCGTTACCTCATAGATATTTTTACCGCCGATCTTAACAGACAAGGTTTCTGGTTTTAATCTTGCTCCCTTACATGTGGGGCAAGGTTTAGAACTCATATATTCTTCAATATCTTCTCGGGACCAATCAGATACCGTTTCCCGATACCGACGATTTAATAATGGGATTACACCTTCAAAAACAGCGTGATAAGTTTTTGTTTCCCCATACATATTATCATATTCAAAATCAAACTGTTCTACACCTGAACCTGTCATAATAATTTCTTGCACTTGTGAAGATAAGTTTTCCCAGGTGTCATGTAGAGAGTAATTATATTTATCCAGTACCGCTTCTAACTGGCACATAAAATAGGAATTTATGTTTTTACTCAAAGGAGTAATGGCTCCATCAATAAGAGCCTTGTTAGTATCAGGGACAATTAAAGAGCGGTCCACTTCCATATTGTTTCCTAAGCCTGTACAATCCGGGCACGCACCAAAAGGGCTATTGAAGGAAAACATCCGGGGCGCAATTTCAGGCAGACTAATGCCGCAATCGATACAAGCAAAATTCTGACTGAAGATTCGTTCCTGATCTCCTATTATATCCACATTCACCACACCTTCTCCCAAGGTGAGAGCTGTCTCCAGAGAATCAGCCAGTCGTTGATTGATTCCTTCTCGAAGAACAATCCGATCTACCACCACTTCAATCGTGTGCTTTTTATTTTTTTCTAACTTGATTTCATCTGCCACATCACGAATTTCCCCATCAACTCGTACTCGGACATATCCATTCTTACGAATATCTTCCAGAACTTTTTGATGCTCGCCTTTTTTCCCTCGCACAACTCCAGCAATAAGCATCAGACGAGTCCCCTCAGGCAAAACCACTAACTGATCAACCATCTGCTCAATGGTTTGCTGGGTAATGGGCTTACCGCATTTCGGACAATGAGGGCGGCCTGCTCTGGCAAACAACAGACGCAAGTAGTCATAGATTTCTGTTACTGTCCCAACTGTGGAACGAGGATTACGGCTGGTTGTTTTCTGATCAATGGAAATGGCAGGAGACAGCCCTTCAATATAATCCACATCCGGCTTGTCCATCTGCCCCAAAAACTGACGAGCATAAGCAGACAAAGATTCCACATAACGCCGCTGCCCTTCCGCATAAATGGTATCAAAGGCTAAAGAAGATTTACCTGACCCGCTTAACCCTGTAATGACAACTAGCTCATTACGCGGAATCTCAATATCAATATTTTTCAAATTGTGCTGTCTTGCACCCTTAATAATAATCTTTTCTTTCATTGGTATATCCTTTCTGTAACATAAATACAAATAAAATTTAATCGAACCACAAAGACGGTATTCACTACTTTTTCTTTTTACTTCTAGGGCTTTTTTCTTTTACTGCTTTTCCCACCCGATCTTTTAGCTCAACGATCATATCTCTGAATTCGGCGGCGCGTTCAAATTCCAGTTGTTTGGAGGCAAGGCGCATTTCCTTTTCTAGATTGCCGATCAGGTCTAACATTTCACTCTGGCTCATATTACCTAAGCGGTCAGTTCGATACAGTTCAGGGCTTTCAGCCACTTTTGTCGTTTCAATCAGCTCTTTAACCCGCTTTTGAATAGTGGTGGGAGTAATTCCGTATTCCTCGTTATACGCCATCTGTATATCTCGGCGGCGATCCGTTTCTTCCATGGCTCGTGCCATGGATTTGGTAATCACATCAGCATACATAATAACCCGCCCATTCACATTACGCGCTGCTCTGCCGATGGTCTGAATCAAGGAAGTATCAGACCGCAAAAATCCCTCTTTATCCGCATCCAAAATGGCGACTAACGTAACCTCCGGCAAATCTAATCCTTCTCGCAAAAGATTGATGCCGATGAGTACATCAAACACACCCGCTCTTAAGTCACGAATAATTTCGCCTCGTTCAATGGTCACAATATCGGAATGCAGATACCGTACACGAATCCCCATTTCTTTTAGAAATTCTGTAAGATTTTCTGCCATTTTTTTCGTTAGGGTCGTAATCAGCACTCTCTCATTTGCAGCAGCCCGTAATTTGATTTCACCAAGCAAGTCGTCCATTTGTCCCTTAATGGGACGTACTTCCACTTCAGGGTCGATGAGACCCGTAGGACGAATCACCTGCTGCGCGACTTGGCTGGCTTCCCCCAGCTCATAGGCACTAGGAGTAGCAGATACATAGACAATCTGATTAATACGCTCTGTAAACTCTAAAAAGGTCAAGGGCCTATTATCAAAAGCTGATGGCAAACGAAAGCCATTTTCTATTAAGGATGCTTTACGAGCCCGATCTCCTGCATACATGGCACGAAGCTGGGGCAGCATTACATGAGATTCGTCAATCACGATTAAAAAATCTTCAGGAAAATAATCAATTAAGGTATAGGGAGAATCCCCTGGATTTCGTCCCGTCAAATGTCTGGAATAATTTTCAATTCCCGAACAATATCCCATTTCCTGCATCATTTCCAGGTCATACTTGGTACGCTGCTCCAATCGCTGGGCTTCTACCAATTTCCCATTTGCCTTGAATGCCGCCAGCTGTACTTCCAGTTCTGCCTCAATATCCACTACGGATCGCAGCATATTTTCTCGTGACGTTACATAGTGAGATGCAGGATATATAGCAATATGTTTGCGCTCTGCCAAGATTTCTCCTGTAAGCGTGTCAATCTCTAAAATTCGTTCAATTTCATCACCAAATAATTCTACTCGTATGGCTCTTTCTCCATAGGCGGCGGGAAAGATTTCAACTACATCTCCTCGCACTCTGAATTTCCCGCGAACAAAATTAATATCATTGCGTTCATACTGAATCGCTACTAATTTTCGCAAGATTTCATCTCGGTCTTTGGTTTGCCCTTGGCGAAGAGATAACACGAGACCATGATACTCATCAGGAGATCCTAGTCCATAAATACAAGATACACTGGCTACAATAATCACATCACGGCGCTCAAATAAAGAACTGGTCGCGGAGTGACGCAATTTATCAATTTCATCATTGATAGAAGAATCTTTTTCAATATAGGTATCCGTATGAGCAATATACGCCTCTGGCTGATAATAATCATAATAACTTACAAAATATTCTACAGCATTATGAGGAAAAAATTCTTTGAACTCACTGGCAAGCTGAGCTGCCAATGTCTTGTTATGAGCGATTACCAAGGTTGGCTTCTGCACTTCTTCAATCAATTTTGCAATGGTAAAGGTCTTGCCTGTCCCCGTCGCTCCCAGTAGAACCTGCGACTTTTGCCCTGCTATAATACCATCTTTCAGCTTATGAATTGCAGTCGGCTGATCCCCCATTGGTACGAAAGGAGCTTCCACCTTAAAAGGAATTCCGCCTTCATGGTATACCGTATTCAGTTTAGGAACCGTTGCCATAAACATCACCAGTCTTTACAAATATTCATTAGAACGTATGTACTGTAATTTTATCACAGTACATACGTTCGGTCAAACTTCTATATTGAATGTAAATCTATTATATAATAATTCTTTAATAATAAACATTATATTTTTTTGTTATTTTTTCCCCATATCTGTTTTGCTTTTTCCCATAGCCAAAATTTGTCTTCTGCTAATTGAACATAATATAATTCATTGCCCTCCGGCACTAATATTACACCTAACATTTTATGGTTTTGAGAAAACTTCACTTTTTTTTCGATCCTGCGGTCGTCACGCAGAATTTCTATTATAAATACGGGGGGAGCAAGATATATGGCTTCTGCTAATTGCTCCTTAGTATCAATGGTCAGGTTATGCAGTCTTAGCAGAATATCGCCTGATTTTATCCCTGCCTTTTGCGCAGGAGTATCCACTACAGTATCTAATACCATAAGACCTTCAGCAGGAGGTACATAACGGGGAAGTGCCTCTAACTCCTGGCGGCTGTCGATCTGAATCAGCATCTCATGACCTAAGAAGGATACCATCGCCGCTACTGCCTGCAGCCATTTATAATGAACCGACAGCAGCGCGAGTGCAAGCAGTACAATACTATAAAGGCCCAAATGCAAAGCGGATTTACGGCGGCGCATTTGCGGTGAACTTGCTACTGCAATGTCTGTATATCCTAGAGCAGCCACTACTGATACCATCGTATACATCCAAATATGTCCTTCCATCAGTCCCCCTTGGACTGGCAGCAAGGGCCACCAATCCGGCATGCCTAAGACACCCTCAGGTACTTTTAACTCTGGCACAGCAACAGCTGACATTAACAAAAGAGGAAGAGGCCAAAAGTTTTGCAAATTAAAGGCCCCGACTAATTGTCCATTTTTACGCTGTAAAATAATCGGCATACTGCCATAAATTCCACTAATCGCGATTAAGATACTTTCTGTGATATGAAGAACTGCGACCAATACTAATACCTGGGATACGTCAACGTTCGGCCAGCCAAACAATACCTTAGATAAAGCCACCACGCCTCCGGCATAAGCAAAACATAGAAATCGCATATTGACCATCATCAGCAGTATTGCTACCGGCCAAATATACGCAAGGCCCAATTGATCTACATTGATGCCTACCAGCGTCAGCAGAAATGTTCCCACGATGCCGCCGATACTCCCCAGACAAATGGCTAAGGCAATCTGCTGAGTCAAGGAAAAGCCGCATACACCAAACATACGCTGCTGGCTTTTTTGCAATTTCCAATATTGAAAACCAACTAAGGCAATGATCATCCAAAATATAGGTTCAAAGAAAGCAGCTACCACACCACCCACAGAAAGCCGTATTAATTCCTGCCATGGGAACATAACTTCACCTCTAATCAAATTCTGATAACAAGAATTCTACACGTTATTAAAAATAATCGAACCACAAAGGCACAAAGGACACAAAGGAATCTAAATTAAAAATTATTTTTTCTGCTCTCCTTTGTGTGCCGCATCAGCGGCATTGTGCCTTTGTGGTTCATTAAATTGTTATATTTTACACCTATAAAACTTATACTTTCTCCATTAGAAAAAAGCGGCTAAGCAAAAGCCAGCCGCGAACCCTTTATTTTCCCATCTTTTCTTTTACAAAATCAATGGCTTTGTCTAATTGTACATCTGACTTTGCATCCTTATCCATTTCCACTTTTATATCCGGCTCAATACCAATGCCATTTATGGAGCGATCATTTGGTGTCAGATATTTGGCAATGGTCAATTTAATGGCGCCGCTATCTAAGCGAAGCACGGTTTGCACTGACCCTTTACCATAAGTCTTCGTGCCAATTAATGTTCCAGATGCTGTATCCTGGATTGCTCCAGACACAATCTCTGAGGCACTGGCGCTGCCACCGTTAACTAACACAGCTACAGGATATTTAATCGCCTCTAAGGTAGAAGAATGAGTCTCCCGATGCCCATCCCGGGTAACAACGGAAACAACTGGCCCTTTGGGCACAAATTTACTGGCAACCTTAACACTTTCCTCTAATAAGCCGCCTGGATTATCCCGGAGATCGAGAATAATGCTTTTCATACCTTCTGCTTCCAGCTCTTTATACTTTTGAGCAAAATCATTGCCTGTATTGTCATTAAACATGGATATTCGGATATATCCAATCTTATCGGGAAGCATTTTACCTGCTACGGTTTTAATTTGGATGTTAGACCGAGTCAAAGTAATCTCTTTTGTAGGTTCACTTTCATGACGAACGGCTAAACTGACAGTAGTCCCTTCAGGACCGCGAATTTTATTGACGGCTTCATCTAAGGCCATATCTTTCGTATCTTTACCGTCAATTTGAAGAATTTGATCTCCGCTTTTGATTCCAGCTTTATCACTGGGCGTACCTTCAATCGGCGAAACAACCGTCAAGGTCTTCTCTTTTACTCCCAAAACCATACCCACGCCGCCAAAAGAACCTTCTGTTTCTACCATAAAGTCCTTATACATCTTGGCATCCATATAAATGGAATGGGGATCTCCTAAAGAGCTGACCATTCCCTTGACAGCCCCAGCTACCAAGGTCTCTGTATCCACTTGCTCTACATAGCGGGCTTTCACAACCTGCAAGGCCCTGAAAAACTTTAAGGTACTTACAACATCAGCAGAATTTCCCTTTAACAGATATAAAAATCCGCCAGCTGTTACCGTAAAGGTAAAGACGATTAATAAAATGGCTGATACTATAATCTTACGACGACTCATCTATACACCCCAATTCCAAATTAGAAATTTGAATTACCTTTCAAATTTCGCTACTTTCTTCTCTATGAAAAACACACATAATTAAATATATGTAGAAAATCCATGAAATATTCCATAAGGGCACCCACCGCGGGTACCCTTATCGTGATGCTATTTACATTTACGGCAAATAATCCATCGGGCTAGTAGGTGAACCATTTTCACGGACTTCAAAATGCAAATGAGGCCCAGTGGAATAACCTGTTGAACCCACGCGGGAAATCACTTCTCCTTTACGCACTCTTTGCCCTTCTACTACGAGCAACTCCGAATTATGTCCATATAAAGTAGAAATACCATTTCCATGTTCGATGATCACGGCTTTACCGTAACCACCCATCCAATCTGCATAAATAATCACTCCACTGTCAGCAGCTCGTACAGAATCCCCATAATCAGCTCCGATATCAATACCACTGTGATAACGGGATGTGCCAAAAATCGGGTGAGTACGCCAGCCATATGGTGAAGTAATTTCCGTAACATCCGTAGGCCACATCATAGCCCCTGTACCGCCGCTAGGTCCTTGTTTTCCACTTTGACTGCGCCGAATCATCTGCTCAATTTTACGGGAAGTTTCTAAAAGCTCCTGATAGGACTGTTCTGCTGTATCCCGTTCATTAACAGCCGATGCCAAAACAGCTTCTCTTTCTTTCTTACTGGACTCAATGATTTTTTTCTTTTCAATGGCTGCTTTTTCTAACTGTAAAATAGCAGCCTTATCACTTTCTAATTCAGCTCTCTTTTGCAGCACCAATTCTCGTTCAGCTTTCACTTTTATAATCAATTCAATATCTTTATCCATGATCCGTTTCAAAAGATCCATACGAGTGGTAAAATCGCTAAAGTCATTGGCGCCAAACAAAACATCCAAATAACTTAGCTGACCATTTTGATAAATATCGCGAATCCGTTTATTCAATATCAAACTGCGCTCAGATAGATTTTTTTCGGCTTTCGCTAAAACAGTCGTATTTACAGCAATCAGTTCTTCCGTTGCACTTCGCTTTGCCTGAATTGCATTATAATCTCCCTGGGCATTCTCTAACTGGATTTGCACTTTATGTAATTGATCAGCAACACTATTGACCTTCTGTTTGGCCTCAGCAGCTTTTTCCTGCTGAATCTGCATCTGCTGCTGAACCTGCTGCTGCTGCTCTGCCAACTCATTGGCTAATACAGGGCCAATCGCCACGCACATTACCACAACTGCTAAGCTCATGGCTAAATACTGCCTAATTTTAAACATCCAATCCCTCCTGCTACCCTCTATACTCTCATATAGCGACGTAGTGATATCGTACTGCCTAAAGCACCAATTACTGTTCCTGTCACTAATAACACTACACTAATATTCGTGATAAATGGGTATTGGGGAATTAGCGGTAGAAAGGCCAAGGATTCGTATACCTGATGGATCAGAATCCCATAGGTTTCATTTAAAAACAAGACTGCAACTAATGCTCCACCAAACCCTAACATCATACCTTCCAATAAGAAAGGCCAGCGAATAAACCAATTGGTAGCCCCTACATATTTCATAATGCCAATCTCCTTACGCCGGGCAAATACCGTAATTCGAATGGTGTTCGAAATAATAAATAGAGCGGCCAACGCCAAGAATACAATGATAATCAAACCAAAAATGCGCACCATTTTTGTTAAAGCAAATAACTGCTCGACTACTTCCTGACCAAATTTAACATTTTCTACCCCTTTAAACTGCATCATAGCCTGAGCAGCGGCTTTTACACGTTCTGTCTTGTCCACCTTTACTTCAAAAGCATTCGGTAAAGGGTTTACTTCTCCTAATGCATTCAGTAGGCCTTGCTGCTCACCCAGACGCTCTTTAAATCGATTCATGGCTTCTTCTTTTCCTACAAAATTCACTTGCACAACACCGGGAATCTTGGTAATGCGGGTTCCCACCTCACGCATTTCAAGATCTGTTAAGCCATCTTGCAAATATACAGAAATTTGTACCTGTGATTCTAACGTAGAAGCCATATTATTTAAGTTGAGTACCATGACCAGAAACATCCCCAAGATGAGCAGGGATAAGGCTACTGTAGTCACCGATGCAAAGCTCATTAACCCGTTGCGTTTCAGAGAAGAAAGAGCTTCTTTAATAAAATACTCCATGGTTCTAATCTTCATAGCCGTATACCCCTTTCACCTGATCCCGAGCAATACGGCTTTTTTCGATGGCAATAACTCGTTTTTTCATAGCATCCACTACGCTTTTATCATGAGTAGCCATGACAATGGTTGTCCCATCTCGATTAATGCGTTCAAAGATCCTCATAATGTCCCAAGACGTTTCCGGATCAAGATTACCTGTGGGTTCATCGGCAATGACCACCACTGGATTATTGACAATCGCCCGAGCAATGGCAATACGCTGCTGCTCACCACCAGACAACTCACCTGGAAAATTTTTAGCTTTATGACGTAAACCCACCAAGTCCAATACATGAGATACCCGCTTTTGAATATCACGGCGGGATGACTCGATTACCTGCATGGCAAAAGCCACATTCTCATATACGGTTTTATTTGGCAGCAATCTATAATCCTGAAACACAATACCTAAATTACGCCTCAGGTATGGTATCTCTGAAGGCTCTAACTCACCAACATTACGACCATTGACAATTAACTTACCCTTTGTCGGAAGTTCCTCCCGAAAAATCAACTTTATAAAGGTGGACTTACCTGCACCACTAGGACCTACCACAAATACAAAATCACCTTTTGGAATGTCAAGCGTAATATCAGAGAGGGCGACACAACCATTGCCATAAATTTTAGAAACACCATCTAAATGAATCAAACTTTCGTCACTCTCCCTCACTACCAGAAAAATTTCAATTCTAGTATTAAATCTTTGACGTTAATAGCTAAATCCCTTTTTTTTGCTATTAATTTTCATCATCCAACTTTTACAAAGTAGTAATTTGTAGAAATTAGGCTGCTCAAATAAGAATATGCTCCACTATCTGTCATTATCAAGAAAAGCCCTCCTAAAAAGGACATAGAAAATGCGTGGAAAAAAAGATAATCGAGACGCAGAGACGCAGAGACGCAGTTGGACGCTCTGCGTTCTCTGCGTCTCTGCGGTTAAATCGTTCTATTTGCTCCGTTTGTCATTTGCGAGCATCAGCGAAGCAATCCCCTACATTTCCATGATATTTTCGGAATATCTCTCTACTGGCCGTGAAAGATTGATCCAATATATAACGTAGTGATTCCTAGGACGATAACCAAGCCAAAGTACCACCAGCCCACTGCTAAACGCTGCTTCATGGTGAGCTGATAATAGGAAAGATTCTCCTTAATATCGACATTCTTCCAGGTTCTGTATAATGAAAACAAAAAGAATATAAATAAAAAAAAACTATATGTCTGCAAGAATAGTATGCCAATAATTAGGCTTCCTAGCCACCAAAGACGGTGGGTTACAGCAACAGCAATGCGTCCTCCATCCAGAGGATCGCAAGGAATCAGATTAAATAAATTTAAAAGACAAGCTGTATATGAAAGCACCAGCATCAATAAACTGTCCGTCCATAAGTAAAGTACCAGACAGAGCAATGCACTCAAAGTCCCCATGGCGGGTCCGCCGATGGCTACATTGGCTTCCATCTTGGCATTTATCGGCAGTTTCTTGATACGTATAACAGCACCAAGAAAAGGTACAAAAATAGGACGTGAAACAGGCAAGCCAACAACCTTAGATGCCACTAAATGCCCCCATTCATGCAGAAGCAATAGGATTACAAACCCAACAGCGAATTTTAGGCCAAAAGCCATCGCATATACCAGAATGGAAATAATCATCGATACCGCCATCGCTACTGTAGACCCCATCTTCAGCATGGCAATAAAGCCCATCATACAAAGGGCTAATTTACTCAGCACCCGCCTGCCTAAACTGACAACCCGCCATGCCTTCATCCTTTCCCCTCCATACACAATAAAAAAAGGTTCATAACACCCTAGAAAATAAAACGCCCCTCTACATGTGTATGCATGCGAGGAGCGTTTTATTGGTAGTTGGTATTTATTTCTTGCGGCTAATTACTTTTTTAGCAGCTGCAGCAATATCTTCTGCAGTTAAGTGGTATTTCTTTAAAAGAGCGCTAGGTATGCCGGACTCACCAAAGGTATCACATACACCTACACGTTCCATGGGAACAGGACTGTTTTCTACCAGTACTTCCGCAACAGCACTGCCTAAACCGCCAATGATGCTGTGTTCCTCACAAGTGACAATGGCGCCTGTGTCAGCAGCGGCCTTTATGATTGCTTCCTTGTCAATTGGTTTAATGGTATGGATATTCACCACTCTGGCGCTGATACCTGCATCTTGTAATTGCTTAGCAGCTTCTTTTGCGGCGCCAACCATAATACCAGTCGCAATAATAGTAACATCTTTACCATCTGCCAGCTGTACAGCCTTGCCATGCTCGAATGTATAATCAGCAGCAAATAAATCGGGAACTGCCATACGTCCTAGACGAATATAAACGGGGCCATCATATTCTGCTGCAAAAGTAATCGCTTTACGAGTTTCTTCAGCATCTGCCGGTACAATCACTGTCATATTAGGAATACTGCGCATGAGAGAAATATCCTCAATGGCTTGATGAGAAGCTCCATCTTCACCAACTGTTAAACCAGCATGAGTAGCGGCAATCTTAACATTCAGTTTTGGATAACAAATCGAATTCCGGATTTGTTCAAAAGCCCGACCAGCAGCAAACATAGCAAAAGTAGATACAAAAGGTATCTTTCCGCCGGCAGCCAAACCCGCTCCTACGCCCATTAGATTTTGTTCTGCAATTCCTACGTTAAAAAAGCGTTGAGGAAATGCTTTTGCAAATACAGCTGTCTTGGTAGATTTGGATAAATCCGCATCTAGCACAACAATATTTTCATATTTTTCCCCAAGCTCTTTTAATATTTCTCCATATGCTTCACGAGTTGCTAAACCCATTCTCTACACCTCTCAACGGCAAGTTCAAAACGTCTATCTGAATCTGCCTATTTTTTATTGTGTTTCTAATTCATTTAATTGGGACAGGAACAATTCACATTGTTCACGGCTAGGAGCCTTGCCATGCCAATCAGCGATGTTTTCCATTTGGCAGACGCCTTTACCTTTTATCGTTTGGGCAACAATCATCGTTGGTTTGCCTTTTATTGTTTTAGCAGTTTGAATCGCATCATAAATCGCCTGTATATCATGTCCATCAATTTTAATCACATGCCAGTTGAAAGCAGCCCATTTCTCTGGGATTGGTAATGGTGATAATACTTCGGAAATGGGACCGTCAATTTGCAGTCCGTTAAAATCTACAAAAGCAGTCAAATTATCTAATTTATAATGGGCGGCAAACATAGCAGCTTCCCATACCATACCTTCCTCCAGCTCGCCATCACCCAGCACAGTGTATACCCGGCTTGCACTATTATCAAGACGAGCAGCTAGCGCCAATCCTGCAGCAGCGCTCAAACCCTGTCCTAATGAACCGGTAGACATATCGATACCTGGCAGGTTTTTCATGCTGGGATGTCCTTGCAAGCGACTGTCAATCCTACGCAGCGTCAGTAATTCTTCCTTTGGAAAAAAGCCTTTCTCCGCCAATGTAGCATACAAAACAGGAGCTGCATGACCTTTGGACAAAACAAAACGATCTCTGGCCACTGCCTGAGGATCGCTAGGATTTACATTCATCTCAGCAAAATACAATGTTGTGAGAATATCTGCCGCTGATAAGGAACCACCTGGATGACCCGATTGAGCCTCCGTAACCATTTGCACAATACTATAGCGAATGGACTGTGCATATTTTTCTAATTGGGATACTTGTTCTTGCGTCAGTTTTTCAGCCATATCTATGACCTCCTTAAAATCAAGCTTTATATTTTTACTTCCGTAAAACCTTCACCTAATACCTCGTGAGCAGTGGTCACAATCACAAAAGCCTTCGAATCAATATGATAAATCACTTCTTTTAACTGTGTCACTTCACTGGTACTTACCACACACAATAGCATCTCTCGAGGATCTCCCGTATAGCCCCCCTTGGCTTGGAGCACAGTTACGCCTCGATCCATTTCCGTAATAATTGCATCTGCTACCTGTTTTGGCTGACTGCTCATAACAAAAAAGGCCTTTGATGTACTAGGGCCTTCTTGTACCAAATCAACAATCTGTCCTGTCACAAAGATCGAAATCAACGCATATAATGAAAGTTCAGCGCTTTTAAAGGCCAAACCGGCAAAGACGATTACAAAAAAATCAGCAGCCATCATAGCTTGCCCAACACGAATCTTCAGTAATTTATTCAAAATAACAGCCGCTAAAGCTGTCCCTGCAGTATTGCCTTTATATCGAAAGACAATTCCCATACCAATGCCGCCTATGACACCGCCATATAAGGAATTGAGCAGCAAATCACCTGTCAGCACAGGTGTGTAAGGAGCCATCACATCAATCGCGATAGAAAGCATCGCAGCACCAAATAAGGTATTAATGCCATAACGCGCCCCCATGACCTTAAGACCAATGATAAATAAAGGAATATTAAATGCCAGCATAATAATCCCTACTGGCCAATTCAATAAATGATGCAGCACCGTGGCTAGACCGCTGACACCACCTGCTGCCACTTTATTCGGTATTAAAAACATATTGAGGCTAACCGCTGTAATAGCAGCTCCTACTGCAATTCCCAGATAATCACGCCATATTATTTTTTTCATGATTTGCCTTCCCCCACTTTCTTTGAGAAATGAGTTCCAACGCTAATTCTGCATTTTGAAATGCCTTATCCCTAAGATATGTACTCTGCTCAACTTTGGATTGTTTTGCCGCTTTACTTGTCGGCCATAGCTGGCGCACTTTTTCTACCAAACTTTGGGCATCTAAATTTTGCAAATCTCCAGCAAGACATTCTCCCAAAGACTCTAAAAAACGATCAATTTTAGGATCATAGGAAATCCCTACCATTGGCACATGCATCACTGCGGCAAAGATTAAAGCATGAAGACGAATGCCAATCAGCATATCAAAGTTTCCCACTAAGGACAATAATTCACTGGTGGTATACTCTTCGGTGAGTACAATGGCCTTGGATTTCGTACGAATGGCCATTCTTTTTGATACGGCACAATCCTCCGGCCATTGCATGGGCAAGAATACAATTCTTGCCCCAAATTCTTCTGCCAATTGATTGGCCGCTTCCACTAGAACGTCTTTATAATGCTTCCAATCCTTCCATTCCCGCACCGATATACCAATGAGAGGTACATTGCCTTCCACTCCGGCATTCCGCAAAATCCTGCGGCCAATTTGCTTATCTACCTGATGCATCGCCAGTACAGGATCGGCAGTAACATGGATTGGGGGCTTTACTACGTTCAGACGCTTTAACTCTGCAAGAGAACCTTCATCTCTGACAGTAATCAAATCCACCATATTACCAATATAGCGCATAGCACTTCTAGCCAATGTACCGCGCACTGGACCAATTCCCTGAGCATAGAGCATAACCGGAGTACCCAGTTTTTTTGCTAATATCATAATGCTCAAGTAATAATATAAGCTGCGTTCACTGGTGACATCCTGGAGCAAACTGCCGCCGCCGCTGATTAACAGCTGGCTTCGGGATAAAACCTTGATAATCTCTGGGAAGTTTAAACGATATACAGCCGCAACTCCATGACGTCTGCAAGTATCCTCTGGATTACCGGAGATCACTGTAATTTTTATATCGGATGCAAGTTCAGTCAATACCTCGATCATGGCTGCCAGCATGGCTTCATCACCGGCATTGCCAAAACCATAGTATCCTGAAATAACAATCTCACTCATTCTTAACAGATCTCCTTCCTAGGACAACAGACAAGTAACAAAGTACTTGAACTGCAAGTACTGCTACTATACCTACACCAATCCCCGCTACCATGCCATCTATGCCGCGAACAAAAGACATGAGCACTGGAGTCCGCAAATGAGCAAAGGTTTCAACTAGGGACCCCTGAGCAATGGTAGCAACTACGATCATTGCATAGTGTACCACACGAGGCCATTGACGATACAATGCCATAACTGCTAAGAAAAAAGCAGGATGCCCAATCATAAATTCTTTGCCACGCGGTCTGGCATACATAGCCCTTTCTAGAAAAGCCCGCATTTTTAGTTCTATATCCGGTACAGGCACACCTGCTGTATGACCAGATCTGCCAATGAAGACCCAAGCACCAATTGCTGCCAGGGCAAATACAAATAAGGTTTTAATATACAAAGGATAATTCAGCAATTTTATAACCTGCTGCCAAATGTCTTTTTCATCCTCTTCTTCATTTTCAAATAAATTATACCGAGCTAAATAAATGATAGTAATGAGGAGCAACGGAGCCACAAAGGTTACCTTTACACCACGGAAAAATTCCATTTCCAGAAAGAAACGTACATCCCCCAGTACAGCTGCCACATACATACCGCCAACCATGGACAGCATAACGGTGATGATTAATCCGCCTATTCCATCTTTTATAATCCCCGCAAGGCTTCCTCGCCCTTCTATCGACATCTTTCTCCAACGGTCAAGCTGCCACGTCATAGCTAAAACAGGGAAAACAACAGCACTGCATAAGGCCACTGCCTGGCGCACTGCGTTGCCGCTGCCCTTTAGCAAAGGAAATGCAAAGACCAGAGAGATCAGTAGCAATAGTGCATATTGATAGCGGGCAGGAAAAGGACGCACTAAGGTTAAAAATAATATTCCCGCAGCCACTGCTCCAATGGTAATTGCCACTAATAAGAAGACTTGAGGGAAATAGGGATGGAAAATGCCTGCCTTACCAATGGTAAAACCACTGGCAATTAAACCATCTCTCACATTAGCTACATACTCCAAATTGGTTTCTAAAAGAGTTTTACCCGGTTCGGCTTTATCATATTTCCGAAGCAAATTAATGCGTATATTGCGTTCTTGATCCGTTACAATCCAGCGTTGAACTGCTTCGGCTGATTTTAATTTAGGCTGTTCATCTTTAGGAATCACATACACACGAGCTGCCTTGTAATCATTGGCTATAGCCATGGGAACAAGTCCCTCTTGTTTAAAAAACTGTAATTGCAGAGGATGTTCAATTAAGCCTAATGTCAATTGTTTGCTTTTGACCTTCTCCAAAGTTAACGACAGAAGATCAGGATAACCCAAGGCCTCATCACCAACAAATATCAGCGCAGAAACATTTTCAATACCTGATAAGCGGGCAAATACACCTTCTACGTTCTCTTTTTCCACTTTAGTATAATTGCTTGGCCTTGCTACTACATAAAATCCTTGACCAGACACATACCGCATCTCATCGGTCGGCAAGCCAAGATTCCATTTTACTACTTTTTCATAATTTGCTTTCACAGCTAAAATCTGGCGCTGACTGTCAAGGACTGTCACCCTCTCGGGGCTCAACCTTTCGATCAGATCTTCTTTTACCTCAGCGAAAACCCCAGGATCACGTCCAACAACATAGACATCTTCTGCTTGAATACGGCCTGTTTCTACTAAGTTACGCCAAACTGCATCACCTAGCATACCTGTATAATACTGCTGCAGCAATTGGGCACCCGACAAAACAGCTACCTTGCCGCTTTTATTTAGTTTCTCCAGCGTAGTCTCATACACTACCAGAGAAGTAATTCCTGCCTCTTTCATACGCCGCATCACATGTTCGGTAGGAACCCCCTCAAGCTGAGCCAGTTCCACAACATCTTCATACTCCATAACCATCTCAATGGTCGTGCTGCTTTCTTCTATTTTATGGCGCTGCCAGACAATGGTTAAAGCTGCCGCTAGACCGATGACGATGCATAGTAATAATATCTTATTATATTTAAAATCTCTCAAAACAATCTATCCCACCTTATCTATCAAATACGGTCATATAAACACTATTGTAACCCCTAGTTACAATACTTTATGCAACTTCATCATATTCTGGCAGAACACTCCAATATCCTGCTTTTTAAGGATAAAATTTTATAAAAAAACTGTGCGTCATAGGTAAATACCACACGCCCTTTAAAACAGATAAAACGAATTGAACCACAAAGACGCAAAGGACACAAAGGGTTTTTGTGTGCCGCGTCAGCGGCATTGTGCCTTTGTGGTTCATTAGCATTTTGTTATGCAAAAAAAATTGCCCTGGTAAAGGGCTAGTGTGAACGATTATCTAGATATAAAATCACTTTCCCGTTTTCCATTACAATGTCACGGACATTTACATGGAAGGGCAACTTATTCAAATCGACTAAAGGGATCTCTGTTAAAAGAGCGCCTCCTAAATTACCAGTCATTCGATTATTCAGTAAGAATCGGTCCGTAACAAATTTGATCTTTTGTCCGTCACCCACAATCTTTCCCTCTAAACTTACAGCCACATTGGCAAAGCCTCCAAGGGCAAAGCTGCTGCTGGCCTTTATTTTGTCAGATTGAATATCCACTACGGCATTTTTTACCCCTTTAACGGTTTGGTTTAAATACCGCGCCAGTTCATCTTGAGTCACTGTGCCCCGAATCTCTACATCACCAACGGACTGAAAGGCAACCAAACGGCGAGTAATGAGCGCTCCCATATCTAACTGTGCATCTTTTAATGCAATACTCATATCATCAAATACCAGTTTATCTGCTTTTGCCTGCTGGGCATTGACGGTAATATTATCAAATTTACCGCCCAACATGAAGAGAGCTGGGCGTTTGGTCAACGTAGCTGTCACTTGCTCACTACCTACCAAGCCCCTCATACCTTTGGCTACAATATCCGATAATATCATTGGCAGCAGTACCTCACTGGCAACTGCTAACAACAATATCACTATCACAAGACGCAAGCCTTTTGTCACAGGATACGCCTCCTTATTTTTTTAAAAAACGCTGCGTGTTCTTTAAAATATTTAAACCAACGAACCACAAAGACGCAAAGGACACAAAGGGGGGCATGCGGCATTATGCCTTTGTGGTTCAATCGCCATCCATTTCTCTTACTTCTTGCCTTGTTTTAAATATGCTTCGATGAAAAGACCAAGGTCTCCATCCATGGCGGCATGGACATTACCGGTTTCGGCGTTGGTGCGATGATCTTTTACCATATTATAAGGATGAAATACATAAGAACGAATCTGGCTGCCCCACTCAATGGCCTGATAATCGCCGCCAAGCTCATTTTTTATATTTTCCTGTTTTTGGCGTTCTAATTCATATAATTTAGCCCGCAGCATTTTCATACATTGTTCACGGTTCTTGATCTGGGAACGCTGCGTCTGACACTGCACTACAACACCGGTTGGAACATGTGTCATGCGTACGGCGGAATCCGTTTTGTTGATATGCTGACCGCCCGCCCCGCTGGCACGATAGGTGTCTACACGAACATCAGCCATATTAATATCAATGTCTACATTATCATCAATTTCAGGCATAACATCTACAGCAGCAAAGGAAGTGTGACGACGACCGCTGGCATCAAATGGAGAAATACGTACTAGACGATGTACCCCTTTTTCTGATTTTAAATAGCCATAAGCATTTAAACCAGAAACTAAAATCGTAGCACTTTTCACTCCAGCTTCATCACCCGCCAGAAAATCCATGGTCTCTACTTTATAACCGTTCTTCTCTGCCCAGCGCACATACATGCGCAGCAGCATTTGAGCCCAATCCTGAGCCTCCGTACCGCCAGCGCCAGCATGGAGTGTTAGTATGGCATTGCTGCCATCATGTTCTCCTGACAGCATTAAAGCAACTTCCAATCGTTCAATATCCTTAGTCATCTTATCAACGGCTTCCAGGACTTCCGGATAGATGCTTTCATCCTTTTCTTCCATGCCCATTTGCCATAATAGAGTTAAATCCTCATAGGCTGTGGATAGTTGCTCAAATTGGGCCACACCATCTTTCAAGACATTTAGCTCCTGAGCTACTTTTTGCGCTTTATCAGGATCATCCCAAAAGCCCGGCCCTCCCATTGTATCTTCTAATAAGGAAATACGCTCTTCTTTGCCAGCAACGTCAAAGAGAAGCCCTCACTTCAACTAATTTCTGTTCAAAAGCAGCAATCTGTACTCGCAAATCTTCTAACAACAACTGTATCAACTCCAATTAATTAAGTTTTAAAAATCATTAACCACAAAGGCACAATTGCGCTTACGCGCAACACAAAAAATTATTTAAAACTTTGTGTCCTTTGTGCCTTTGTGGTTCAAATCTCTTACTTTGCAGCTCCGCAGCATTTTTTATATTTCTGACCTGAACCGCATGGGCATAAGTCATTACGACCAATTTGTTCTGCATTGACGATTGGCTGCTGCGCTTTTTGTTCTTTCGCCTCTTCTTCTTCTCCATGAGTTGCATGTGCCTGCTGCAAGCGATCTTCAGGAGGAGCAACGATATTGACCCGATAGATATATTTCACAATATCTTCCTGGATGATATCAATAAGCTGCTGGAACATGTCATAGGCTTCAATCTTATATTCAATCAATGGATCACGCTGACCGTAGGACCGAAGACTAATGCCTTCTCTTAGCATATCCATGGCATCCAAATGTTCCATCCATTTGGAATCAACCACTTTCAGCATAACAACCTTTTCCATCTCTCGCATATTATCAGAACCAAATAAGGCTTCACGAGCATTATAGGAATCCGTTGCTACTTTGAGCAATTCTTCCTGCAGCTCTGTACGACTTAAATTGCCAAGTTTCTCTGCCTTTAACTGACCCTCTGGGGCAAAAATATCTTCGCAGTATTCAACCAAACCTTGGGTATTCCAATCTTCTGGATATAATTTTTCGTCAGCAAACAGTTCCATACCGCGATTGATAAGTTTTTCAATCATATGGAAAATGTTTTCTTTCATATCTTCGCCTGTCAGAATCTGGCGACGCTGTCCATAGATGACTTCCCGCTGCTGGTTCATTACATCATCATATTCTAATACATGTTTACGCATGTCAAAATTACGGCCTTCGACTTTCTTCTGAGCCTGTTCAATGGAGCGCGTAATTAAGCTATGTTCAATGGGCTCATCTTCTTCCATGCCCAATTTATCCATGATTGTCGCAATATTATCGGAGCCAAATAAACGCATTAAATCATCTTCCAAGGATAAGAAGAAATGAGAAGATCCAGGGTCCCCTTGACGACCGGCACGACCACGCAACTGATTATCGATACGACGGCTTTCATGCCGTTCTGTACCAATAATATGAAGTCCGCCCATATCAGCCACACCTTCACCTAACACGATATCCGTACCACGACCTGCCATATTCGTAGCAATGGTCACGGCTCCCGGCTGCCCGGCTTGGGCTATAATTTGGGCTTCCATTTCATGATACTTGGCATTTAGTACATTATGAGGCACGTCTTTCTTTTTTAGCATATCGCTCAAATGTTCTGACTGCACAATGGAAGTCGTACCTACGAGTACCGGCTGTCCTTTTGCATGACGTTCTACAATGGAATTGACTACGGCTCTATATTTTGCCCCGGTAGTTTTATAAATTACATCCGGCAGATCCGTACGGCTTACTTCTTTATTAGTCGGAATCGTAATAACGTCCAGTTTATAAATTTTCCGGAACTCTGCCTCTTCCGTTTTGGCAGTACCTGTCATACCGGATAATTTGTTATACATACGGAAATAATTTTGGAAGGTAATGGAAGCTAAGGTCTGGCTTTCCCGTTCTACCTTTACTCCTTCTTTTGCCTCAATGGACTGATGCAGACCATCAGAGTAGCGGCGACCGAACATTAAGCGACCCGTAAATTCATCTACAATGACGACTTCTCCGTCTTTTACCACATAATCCCGATCCCGTTTCATTAATCCCTTAGCTTTCAGGGCCTGATTAAAATGGTGAGACATCTCGATATTGGCATGGTCATACAAATTGGTAATTCCAAGCAGTTTTTCAGCTTTGGCGATACCACTTTCCGTTGGTGCTACGGTACGGGTCTTTTCATCGACCGTATAATCTTCACCTTCTTTTAGTTTCGGGGTAATTCTTGCTAAGACATGATATAACTCCGTTGATTTTTCCCCTGGTCCGGAAATAATGAGAGGTGTGCGCGCTTCATCAATTAAAATACTATCCACTTCATCCACAATAGCATAATTTAATGGACGCTGCACCATTTGCTCTGCATAAATAACCATATTATCCCGCAGATAGTCAAAACCAAATTCATTATTCGTACCATAAGTAATATCCGCATGATACGCTTGTTTACGATCAACGAAATCCAGGCCATGTACGATGAGTCCCACTGTTAAACCTAAAAAGCGATATACTTTGCCCATCCACTCACTATCACGTTTTGCTAAATAGTCATTAACGGTAACAACGTGGACACCTTTACCAGTCAGAGCGTTCAGATATGTAGCTAGAGTACCTACGAGTGTTTTACCTTCCCCTGTACGCATCTCAGCAATATTACCTTCATGCAGAGTAATACCGCCTAGCAGCTGAACATCAAAATGCCTCATACCCAATACACGGCGAGAGGCTTCCCGCACAACAGCAAAGGCCTCTGGCAAAATATCGTCCAATGTCTCGCCTTTTTCTAAACGACGTCTAAACTCACCGGTCTTAGCAGACAGTGAAATATCGCTTAATTTATGCATGGCAGGCTCAAATGTATTCACTTCTTCTACATATTTCATCATACGTTTTATTTCTTTTTCATTATCATCGCCAAAGAGATTTTTTAGAAACTTAAACAACTGGTATCAACTCCTTAAAAGTTAGCACATCCATGAAAAAACTTCTCTTAGTTTACAGTATATGCCTAATTCTAAATTTTATCAAAAGATAATAGATAAGTCAAAGTAAATAAAGAAATAAGCGTATATGGACACAGAGTAAAAAAACACTGACGCCTTTTATAAAACGAATTGAACCACAAAGACGCAAAGGACACAAAGGGGTTATTTATATTTTCACCTATAGAACTTATACTTTCTAAACTGATAATATATTTTTGGTATAAAGTATTCATAAATTGGGAATACCTGAGAATATAGACTCATTTTTTATTTTAAGGAGGAATTAGCTTGCAGCTAAACTCGATTCATCTCATTGGACAAATTGCAGATTTAAAAGATACAGATTATAAGAATACCTTGGCAATCACAGTTTTAATTGATTTACTTATTGAGAAAAAAATTTTTACCCGAGAAGAATTTGCACATAAGGCCAGAGAACTTGATACCACAAGCCTGAGCCAGCTTGTATCCAATCGCCGTCTAGAACTTTTATCCAATCAAAAATAAGCCTCTCGGAATTGTCAGTACTTTCATCTACATGCAAAAAGCCGTCCCCCATGAAACGCGATCGTTCATGGGGGACGGCTTTGTCTATTTAGTTAAAATCAGGTTCAATCAAACCATATCTTCCATCTTTACGACGATATACTACATTGACCTCTTCTGTTTCCGAATTGCTAAATACATAAAAATCATGATTGACAAGATTCATCTGTAAAATAGCCTCTTCAATATCCATCGGTTTAACAGCAAATCGCTTGGTCTTCACAACATGGAGTTCTTCTACCTCTGGAGCGGCAGTAGCAGCAACTAATTCCCCTTTAAAGGCACCAACTTTCATGCGGCGAGAAATTTTAGTTTTATATTTTTCAATTTGTTTTTCAATTTTGTCTACAACTAGATCAATGGAAGTATACATATCAGCAGTGGCTTCCTCGCCTCTGAGAATCATACCATTAACCGGCACAGTCAATTCAATAATATGGCGACCTTTTTCTACAGCCAAAATAGCTGTAATCTCTCCTAGAGTATCGAAGTATTTCGTAATCTTACTAGCACGTTTTACTACATACTCCTTTAATGCTGGTGTAATCTCAATATTTTTGCCTCGTACGATGATTGCCATAATCGCCCATCTCCTTTCAGTGTCTTATAAGTATCATTCTCCATAGCGATACTAAAGTCCTTTATAAATTTCTACTATTTCGATAATTATATCTGCTAACACATAAGAGAATGCTGACACGTCCTCTAAAACAAATAAAACGAATTGAACCACAAAGGCGCAATGTACACAAAGGGTTTTATATAATCAAAAAAACCCGGCTATAATAGCCGGGTATATTTGCTCAAAATCTATTAAGCTTTAGCAACGTTAGCTGCTTGCGGTCCACGTGCGCCATCAACAATATCAAACTCAACTTGTTGACCTTCAGTTAAAGTTTTGAAGCCTTGATCTTGAATTGCTGAGAAATGTACGAATACATCGCCACCATCTTCTCTTTCAAGGAAACCATAGCCTTTTTCAGAACTAAACCATTTTACTTTACCAATCATTATGAAACTCCTCCTAAAATAAACAATAAACTGAGGCCAACCACGTGACCACTATCTAAAGTATAACATTCCTGGATATGTGTGTCAAATCGCACAACCTGGAATTTATAAGAAATCATCCTTTTTCTTACAATATCTTAGATAAAAAAGATTTAGTTCGCTCTTCTTTCGCATGAGAGAAAATCTCTTCTGGCGTGCCTTCTTCTACAAGACGTCCTTCATCCATGAAAAGAACTCGATCTCCAACTTCCCGGGCAAAACCCATTTCATGAGTAACAATCGCCATTGTCATCCCCTCATGAGCTAAAGATTTCATAACATCCAGCACTTCTTTGACCATTTCCGGATCAAGTGCAGAAGTGGGCTCATCAAACAGCATGATTTTCGGTTTCATAGCCAATGCTCTGGCAATCGCCACCCGCTGCTGCTGCCCACCTGACAGTTGCTCTGGATAAGCATGTTCCTTATCAGCCAGCCCAACCTTTACAAGTAAATCCTGAGCTATTTTTACCGCCTCAGACTTCGGTGTTTTTCGCACAGTCATAGGCGCCAGGATGATATTTTCTAATACTGATTTATGAGGAAATAAATTAAAGCGCTGAAAAACCATTCCTACTTCTTCCCGCACTTTATTAATATTGGCTTCATTCGTAAGAGGAATGCCATCCACTATAATTTCGCCCTCTGTTGGCTCCTCTAAATAATTAATGCAGCGGAGTAATGTACTCTTACCCGAACCACTTGGTCCAATGATAACCACAACTTCTTTTTCAGTAATATGAGCATTAATCCCTTTTAAGACATGGAGTTTACCAAAATGTTTATGAACATTTTTAATGTTTATCATCGATTTTGTACCTCCGCTCCAAATAATCTACCAAACGTGAAATTGTGAAGGTCATAATCAAATAAATAAATGCTACAGATAACCATATTTCAAAAGACCCATAGGTGCGGGCAATAATTAACTGCCCTCTTCTCGTAAGCTCTTCAAAACCTATTACCGATACCAAAGAAGAATCTTTCATCATTGCAATAAACTCATTCCCCAGAGGCGGGATAATGCGCTTGAAAGCCTGGGGCAAAATAATATGACGCATCGTCTGTCCCCAGGTCATACCAAGAGAACGTCCTGCTTCCATCTGCCCTTTGTCAATGGATTGAATGCCGCCGCGGAAAATCTCTGCAACATAGGCACCGCTGTTAATACTGCAAGCGGTAATCGCAGCAATAAAAGGATCAATCCGCTGCCCTACAATAATGGGCAGTGCAAAATAAATAAGAAAAATCTGCACTAACAACGGTGTGCCGCGAATAAAATCCACATACACTGCAGCTAATGCTTTAATAATCCAAGTATTGGATAAACGTGCGATTCCAACAAACATTCCAATTAGCAAACCCAGACTCACACTAAATGCTGTAATTTGCACCGTTACCCCTGCACCGACTAGTAGAAGGGGGAAGGAACGCACAATTAAATCAAAATCAAAGTTCATAGTTTTCACCCTTAATTCAAAAAATATGTATGCATGTATAATAACGCAACACTATGATTATAAACACACAGGACAATGCTGTCAATCCTGCTATATATCCTTTAAAACATATAAAGCGAATCGAACCTTTTTAGCCCCCTAGAAGATTTGAACAATATGCCTTAACTCTGGTATATTAAA
>NZ_JAJHJB010000046.1:0-35825 GCF_020819555.1 Pelosinus baikalensis | reverse complement strand
AATATTTGCTCTTTTTATACCAATTGGAGTTTACACAAAATCAGGGATACACCCGAAGAACTCTTACAAGATATCCACTTTGTAGGAGTTCTTCATTCGATTTTTCACTTATTCTTTTGTCCAATTACGACATAACGAAGATAACAGCTGGTAGTAAGACAGCGATACCATGGAATCATTTTCTTTTCCATATCATAAATATTTTGAAGCCACATGAAGGATGTATTATTAAATCCTGATAAATTAGAGAGTCTCATTACTTCTTCCGGAGCAGCTCCTCCAGCAAAGGTTAGCTGAGAGCGAGCTTTTAAATATCTTCTACGCCATTCTTCTTTGCCATGTGCCATCTTAATAATGTCATGTATTCTTCGTCTCATCCATTCCATAATGCCAACTTGTCTCCATTGACCATCCATAACTACAATTCTGCCGCCTGTCTTCAAAACTCGTTTCCATTCTTCTAGTGCAAGTGTATGTCTGGTTAGCGTCCAAAACAAATGCCGATTAATAACCACATCAAATGTATTTTCCTGAAATGGAAGAGACTCCGCATCTCCAATATTCCAATCCACTCCTACCCCCATTGCATCAGCCTTTCTTTTTCCTTCCCCTAGCATTCCTTCTGATAAATCCACCGCTGTCACTTGATGCCCTAATTCTGCTAACAATAAAGCTAGAAATCCTGTTCCGGCCCCTACGTCTAAAATTTTTAATGATTTTGTCCCAATAACCTCTTCTAGAATATTTAACCAAAGCTTTTTTTCCTCAAGATTTGTTATTCCATGACCAAGGGCATTATCATAGCTTTGCCCTCGTTCATTCCAAAATTTCGTAATTGCATCTTTAATTAAAGCATTCTCCATTCATTTTCCTCCTATTTTATAAATAAACAGCCTCCTCACTGCTCTATTGATATCTGGTATCTTCTTTAAATAAGTTATCCTTATAGGCTGCGGCTTGTACATATTGCATGACATTATAATGAGCAAAGATAATAAATCATATTTAATCTCATAATGCCATGACATATGTTATATTTTTTAGAATTTAAAGTTTGTAATCAGATGATAGGAAGGTTTATATTTACTGAAAGCAGTGTTATCATATGGTTTTAAATTATAATATTTTGCTTCCATATTTGCATTTTTGGCAAATACATATTGTACACCGAGACCATAGCCTTTTGCTCCATCGCCATAGTTGCCTAAGCCGTTATTATTTCCCCCATTTACCACCAAGGTTCCTGGGTTATTATAAGAATCAACGGCGTAGTTTCCTAATTTTAAATAATCAATGCTAATACCAAATGTTCCTGGTTTACTGTTATCGATACCTTTTCATAGCACTCTTCCCCAATAGCCATGGTCTTGCGCATTCGTTGGTAGTTTATTATCATCATTCTTTACATATTCCCCATTAACGGTAAAATCACCAGTTTTTGCGTTGAAACCATATGCAGTTTGTTCAAAATTGTAACCGCCTGCGACAGCGTTGGTCATGGCATTTAAATGGCCTATAGTAATATTAGCATTTTGTGCCACATTTACTTTGAGGTTGGCAATAAACGCATTCGTAGTTTTTCCACTTGCAGTGTAAGCCGCAAGATCACCATACCCAGAAGAGAATTGAACCCCGCCAAAATCATAGGTAGCCATCGCCCCATCGATAGAATTGTAGTCCCAGATAATACCTTGTCCCAAGGAAGGCAAAAAGCGTCCAAAGGAATAAGTCATCTGCTTATTTTTCCATTGCAATTCTGCCCGATCAAAAGTTGGATTGCCTGATTTTGATGCTTTAGAAGTATCACTAACCAACCCATACTTGTTAGAATCATTCGTTGCGTTAAGACGTCCAAATAATGTTAAGTTCTCAGCAATATCAGAAGTAAGATTCAATCGAACTCGTTCTTGCATACGGGTAGTATTTTTATTATCTGTGTTCTTAGCACCTTGGTTCCAATTGGTTTGATAACGAATTCGAGCATCTCCTGTCATTTTAATCGTAGATTTATTCTTTTCTAATTTTTCAAGGCGGCTGTCTACTTTTGTATCATTCCCCATGGTCATATTGAGCTCAGGAGAAAACTCGGCCTTTAATTTTTCAATGGTAGCTTTACCAGCAGCATCAGCTTTATCAGATTTTGCCATGGCCTTTGCAACAATAGCAGCCATCTCGCAGCGTGTCAGAATAACATCTTCATGATATGTACCACCACCGAAACCATTGACCAGACCTGCTTTGGCCAAATCACCAATAGCACTATAGGACCAATGATGTTCAGGTATGACAGCAAATAGATTAGCTGGCGCAGCCAGTACAGTACTAGCAACACTCAAACTGAATACAGTGCCTAAAGTAAAAGCAATTTTTTTATTCATGTAAATTCCCCTATCTTTTTTATAATATGACTGATGCTGCCTTAATCAAATTATTTAAGGCAACTTCTATCTAGAGCTTACTTAGAAGCTAGTTCAAAACGAAGATGTGCATCTCTTTGCTCTAGACAGCACTGTTTTCAGCAAAAGATTCTATCATTTGCTACTTTTCTTTTTCCACGATAACGCTATGCAAGCACCGATAATAAGCATCCCACCTAAAACCGTTAATGTATCAGGCACCTCTGCCCAGAATAAGAATCCCCACATAGCATTAAAAACAATCCCAATGTAGCGAATAACCTCTACCACAACAGCATTCTCATGAGTAAAGGCTTTCGTAAGAAACACTTGTCCTAATAAAGAAACAACACCAATACACGTAAGATAAACATATTCAAGTGAACTGGGAGCCACGAAATTATTCCACATAAGCGGAATCGAAACCAGTGTAGCTGTCGCCATAAAGTAAAATATGATTTCATAGGTATGATGCTTTTTACTCAAATGACGTATGGCGATTGCCGCCCCTGCAGAAAGTAACGCGCTTAGAACACCAAATAGTGCATCCGTAGAATAAGAGGAAAAGTTAAAAGGTTTAATAGTCAGCATTGCGCCAAAGAAAACGATAGGCAGCAAAAAAATTGTTCTTTTAGACAGCTTTTCCTTTAGGAAAATAGTTGCTAATATCATAACGAACACAGGAGATAAATTTACTAATATAATAGCGTCCACCAATGGTATTTTAGAAAGAGTATAAAAATAGGTAATCATATAAAGAGCGCCTAGAATACCTCGTAGTGTGAGGGCCGGGATTCCTTCTGTTGAAAATGCCACTTTACTCTGTCTCATCATGCAATAAATCATGATGGTTCCGATTATACTCCGAAAAAATACGACCTCAATTGATGGAATTGAAAAACTAACAGCCTTTACTAAGGCATTCATAACACTAAAAACAAGAGAAGATAACATAGCAAAAATAATGCCGCTTTTCATTTTTCAGCTCCTTTAGTTTCTACTTGACCGCAGAGACTAGTTGTTGTGTATATTCGTGCCGATTTGGACTCATGATTTCCTGACTTGCAAACCGATCTACAATGCATCCTTCCTTCATTACGATTATATTGTCGCTCATAATGCGTACTGCAACAATATCATGAGAAATAAACAAGTATGACATACGAAGCTCTGACTGCAAATTTTTAAGCAACTGTAAGATTTGAGCCTGCACTGAAACATCCAAACTAGATGTTGGTTCGTCGCAAATCAATAGCTTTGGCATTAAACTAATTCCGCGCGCAATGGCAACTCGCTGACGTTGTCCACCGCTTAATTCATGAGGGTAACGCTCCATATGCCCTGCTTGTAATCCAACCATTTCTAGCAATTTGACTGCCGTATCCCTGCGACAATACCTTACATCTGCCAGAAAGGGTGGCTTGACGTCTGGAAAGTTATCTAACGGTTCCATAATGGACTGCCATACAGGTAATCGCTGGTTCAAGGAAGCGTTTGGGTCCTGAAATACTACCTGAAAATGTCTTCTTGCTTTTCTTAGTGCAGAACCTTTCAATGCAAGGAGAGATTCACCATTTAGCTGAATCTCTCCACTATCTGGCGGCTCAATCGCAAGTAAAAGCCGTGCCAGTGTACTCTTACCACTGCCGCTTTCCCCGACAAGACCTAGGCACTCGCCTTCGCAGATAGATAGGGACACATCCTGCACTGCCTCAACAATTGTACCGGACTCCCTATAGGTCTTATAAAGCCGATTTACAGTCAGAAGTTCTTTCACGCAAACCGCTCCTCTCCACTCATGGCAAGCTGTGTCGTCTGAGTAGCAGCCACATCCCCGTTACCTTTGACATTTATTTCTGAGAGCGAAGGCCTTGCTTTTAGTAACATTTGAGTATAAGGATGGCTAGCTTGAGACTTTATCTTTTCAGCCGCTCCTATTTCCACTATCTCTCCATGGCGCATAACTGCAATGGTGTTAGCTCTCTTTAAAACGTGGCGTAAATCGTGAGAGATTAATAGTACCGCACAATGAGTCTGCTGCTGTAACATGACCAATAAATCGAGTATCCGCTCTCCCGTTAATACATCCAGTGCTGTCGTTGGTTCATCGGCAATCAGAAGTGCTGGCTTAAGCATCATCGCTGCTGCCAGTGCGACCCTTTGCTGCTGTCCGCCACTTAATTGGAAAGGATAACTATTAAATACACGCTCTGCCGGCAGACCTACCTGCTCAATCCATTTCAAAGCTATGAGTGTGGCTTCTTGATTAGACAATTTTTCATGACAGCGTATCGTCTCTACTAGCTGTGCGCCCAATTTTAAAAATGGTGTAAAACCTCCTTGATAATCCTGGAAGACACAACTTATTTGTTTTCCCCGCAATTTTCGTCTCATTTGCTCCGGCAGCGGCAGAATATCCCCTCCCTGAAATAGAATTTGTCCTCCGCCAACATGTAATGAATTTGGCAAAAGTCCTAAAACTGCGCTTCCTGTCACACTTTTTCCGCTACCGCTTTCTCCGACGAGAGCAAGTGTTTCTCCCCGACGAATGGATAAGGAAAGATCATGAATTAATGTATGCCACTCTTTTCCTTGCTGCACATAAATATTTAACTGTTGCAGCTGTAAAATGGGTTCTATCGAGGAAATTAGGGCTTTTGATCCACTTAGAGGCACTCTTTTCTCTTCCTTTTCTTCTAGCAATACATGTGACATACAACTCCCCCTTACACACTGTTTTATTGACTGCGGACATCTAAAATATCCCGCAGCCCATCACCAATCAAATTACATGAAATAACTACCAGCATAATCGCCAGACCAGGATAAATCATTAATTGGGGCATCGTTTGAAAATACGGCCGTCCATCGTTTAGCATAGCCCCCCATTCTGGAGCCGGCGGTTGAGCACCTAAACCTAAATAAGATAAAGAAGAAATGATCAAGATAATTTCTCCAATGTTTAGTGTGGCAAGTACCAGAACAGGAGAGATAATTTGAGGCATTAAATGCCGCCATAAAATGATTGCTGTGCCGCATCCGCCGACACGAGCTGCCAACACATAATCTTTTTCCCGCTCAGATAGCACAATACTTCTAACGACACGGGCATATGAAATCCACTTTACCAATACAATCGCCAACATCAAATTGGTTATGTTCGGACCCAGAAATCCACAAATGGTAATAGCCAAAATGAATTCAGGTAAAGCACCTACACCATCTACAAACCTCATTAATAATGCATCAACACGGCCGCCAAGATATCCAGATACTAAGCCTAAGGGTACGCCAATTAGTGTTACTGATATAATGACGAGCCCTGAAATGCCAAGTGTTGTCTGAGCACCTGCAACTAGTCTGGAAAAAATACATCTTCCCATATGGTCCGTACCAAGAGGGTATTGCCAGCTAGATGGCTGAAGACGCTCGGACATTTGTACTGTCGTGAAATCATTGTGCACAATGAGTGGACCAACTAGGGTGAGCAGTACAATAATCGTCAGCATTCCCAGCCCCACCGCTGTCATAGGGACGTATAGCATATTTCGCCATGCGCCTTTGCGAATCGATGTTTGGCAGTAATAAGTAGAAACATTCACGTTCATGTTAATTCCCCCTTGCCAAAACGAATCCGGGGGTCCAGTAGTCCATAAGCAAAATCTACCAGTAAATTAACAACAACCACAAATATTCCTGTCAGCAGTACATAGCCTTGGATGATTGGATAATCTCGTTGAAAAATCGCATCTACCACCATACTACCCAAACCTGGCCAAGAAAATAGTACTTCAGTTACAACCGATCCCGCTAGCAAACTGCCAATACCCATGCCAAAGACGGTCACAATCGGCAATAGTGCAGATCTCAAAGCATGCTTCAATAAAATTCGCCACTCTCCAAGACCTCTCGCCCTTGCTGCGCGGATGTATTCCTGGGACAAGCTTTCTAAAAGTCCGGCTCGGAGTAAGCGAGCATATACCGCCGCCATGGAAAAGCCGAGGGAAATGGAGGGAAGAATCATATTCCAAAATCCGCCTTTCCCCATTGTCGGCAGCCACTGCAGCTTAAGGGCAAAGGCGTAAATTAACAGTAAGCCCATCCAAAAACTTGGAATCGAAGCTCCAATTAAAGCAAGAATTCGACTTAAATGATCCGGCCAACTCCCTACATACTTAGCAGAAAAAAAGCCAAGGGGAACGGCAATCAGCACCATTACAATAAGCCCTCCTACTGTTAATTGAATGGTCACAGGCAATCGAACCAACATTTCATTTAAAACCGGTTTCCCCTTCACATAAGAATTTCCTAGATCAAAGTGCATTAACTTCCACATCCACTGACCATATTGGGCCAACAACGGCTGATCAAAACCAAGTTCTTTGCGGAGTGCCTCTTCGTCGGCTTGAGTAGATGCCATTTGATCAATTTCCAATAGTAGCAGTACGGGATCTCCCGGAGCGATCTTCATCAGAGAAAAGGTGAATAAAGATAAAAGAAGTAGCACAAAAATAAGCTGCAAAAGACGTGATTTTATTAGTTTTATCATCTTACTTCACATCTACCTTATTCGAAATGACGTAGTATTCTGCTGCACTAGGCTTCCAACCAACCACTCTTTTATTCATCGCCACGATCAAATTGGGATAGACCGCATAAGAATGAAGAACTTCTTCATTAATGACAGCAGCTGCTTCCTGAGATATTTTTACCCTTCGAGAAATATCGCCCGTTACATTTAAACGAGCTACAATCTCATTCAACTTACTGCTGTTAATATTAGACGCATTCAACGATCCACCAGGTAAGAATGCTGAATTTAGGAAGTATCCTCCATCACCACGCGGTGCAGTTAAGTTACTATACGTTACTAAATCCCAATCCTTATTCTCTCGTAAATAGGTATCAATATTTTCTACCATTTTAATCTGCAGGTCTACGCCGATTTTTGCTGCATCTGATTGAAGCAATTGAGCAATAAGCGGTAATTCTGGTCGTCCTTTGTAGGTTAACATCTGGAATGTCAGCGGTCTTCCGTCCTTCTCCAGTTTCCCATTGCTGCCTGCTTTAAACCCAGCTTCCTCTAGTAATTTTTTTGCTTCTGCTGTATTCAACGGTTTAATGGCATCTTTATTGCCAAAAGGCAAATTAGGATTGAAGGGACCGTTCGCTGGTGTTGCATATCCAAGCATAATATCTTTTGCAATGCTTTGCCGATTAATCAGCAAATCAAGCGCCTTTCTAACTCTAACATCCTGAAGTAAAGGCTGCTGGTGGTTGAATAGCAGAAAGTGAACTCTAAGACTGGCAATGGAGTCCACTCTAAGCTGATTATCCTTTTGGATTGCAGCTACAGTTTCTGGCGGAATCTGGTATACTACATCTGCTTCTTTAGATTGTAGTGCCAATGCTCTTACGTTACCGTCTTCATTGAATTTGAAATTAACTTGGCTCAATTTTGCTTTACCGTCCCAGTAGCCATCATAACGATCTAACAAAATATCAATATTCGGAGTAAATTTTGTTATTTTAAATGGACCAGTCCCTACAGGAGCCATATTAAACGCAGCTGTTCCCATCTTCTTTTCTGCTTCCACACTAATAATTGAGGCATAAGGACTTACCAATTCTGAGGGCAATGAGGGATGTGGCTGCTTCGTAATAATCGTCAACTGCTGTCCACTAGCTTCTATAGAAGCACTCTTTAACACTCCTGCCAGCAATTTACTCACGGCTATACCTCTTTCAAAGGAGGCTTTCACAGCAGCCGCATCTAGTGTTGTTCCATCCTGAAAGGTTACACCATCTCGAATAGTAAATACCCAAGTGCGCCCGTCCGTCGCTTCCCATTTGGTTGCTAGCCAAGGTTTAACCTCTAGATTATCATCCAGCCTTACAAGTGTCTCCACCACACCTGCCTTTAGTGCTACTTCACTATTGTGAGGATCAAGACTGCCCGTTTTAAGATTAAAGATAAGGGTTAATTTTTTGTCATTTTCATTAACCAGCTGATTCGTATCTTTACTGCAGCCTGACATTAATATCGCCGCACATAGGAAAAGTGAACAAAGAATTGTTAGAAAGTTATTCTTTTGATTTATAAATGAATACATGATAAGACCATCCTTCCAATTATGTGTTAATCTTCCTAGACTATAAAAAATAGAAAGTTCTAATTTGAATAAGACTAAACTCCTTGATAAAGCAATTGCACTTAGACAGTGGATATTCAATCGTATCACACTACTTAAAAATCATCTGACCATCCTCCTAGCCCTTAAACTCGGTATATCTTTTACCTAGATTAGTAATCAGTATCAATTATTTTATGCTTAAAATTGCCACTAATATATATTAATTAATAACATTATTATTAATATTTGATTTTAAGGCATAATAAAAAGCTCTCGAAATAGACCGAGAGCTTGGCAAGGATATAAAACTATAAATAAATCCTAGCTGATATAACAGCTAGGATGAAATAAGCACAATAATAAATTGCACAAATCCCCTCCCCATCTCTCGCAGGTCAATCGGTGATTGATATATAGGCAGTTCTCCTGACTCTGGATCATTGCTCTCCCATACCTTCCCAAGACTTCCATCTCAGTGGCACAACCATGGGGTCGCTCCTCATTACAGTGGCGGGACCGCGCTGGAGTTAAACCAGACTTCCCTATTAAGCCCCGAAGGGCACCTATACCATCCATATGAAAATTTAGTAACTATTACCTTTTTTCATACTATAATATGGAATTTCTAGTTTGTCAATATTTTTATCTTTACAATATGTATTGTCTCTATTCATTAATACCAAATCCCCTAGTTTATTATACTACATAATTAGCGACTCTTTGCTATCGCATCTATTTCATCTTGCATTGAATCATTACAAATTCCTAGACAAGAAAGCTCTTTATCATTTTCTTTTAAGAATTGATATAATTTTTTCTCGAAAAACTCTATTAACTTCAAAGTTTGCGGCATTTGAATATCTTTTTTCTGAGCTAAGCCATAGATAAGCTTAAGTCTTTTATAATCTTCAAAAGGAATTCTTGGAAAAACCCATTTTTCATTCTGGTCTTTATAAACTTGTTTATAAGGAACTGCGGAGAAATCAAAATATTTGCCATTAACATTAGGTGTAGAAAATGGATCAATAAGAATTGATGAATACCGGATATATAGAAGATATTCTTGTTTTGTTTGCTCAAAATTCATAAAGTCCTCGATGTCTTCACGTGAAAGCGTCTCTTCATGGACAGGATAATTATCATCATTTAAAAACTGTAATAGGTTTATGGGCTTTGCACCAAAACATTGAATGACCTTCGAAATTTCCTTCCAAAGTAAAACCATTGTTCTAATGGTGTGCTGAGTAATTGGTCCTTCTGGATAGATTTTGTACATATACTTTTGGGAATCTGTACTATTAAAAATCTCATTTAATGAAAAATCATTAATGAAAAAGGGGGGATGTACATACGTTATAATATTTTTACTTTCTGCCTCAATTGTATTATTAAGAACCGTGCATTGTATCGTAAGGCTTTCAACAAAGCACTTGACATGATGAATAGCAGTACTATTATTTTTGCTAGAAGCAATATAAATTCGTTTTTTAAAAGCCTTTGTTAAGACCGATAAGATATTGGAAACTCTAGGATCAAGCTTCGTTGCAGCATAGTATGAGGAAAAACTGATCACTTCAATTCTTTCTTTTACCTCTTTAAGTTGACTATTAATATAAAGGTTAGACCCAATGCCTGGTGATATTAAGATTATCGTTCTCACTTTTTTTAGTAAGTCTATCTGCAAGGCATTGATGATATCTTTATAACTGTCACTTGGCGTACATAGTATTAGGGTTTGCCAGATATCATCTACGTTATCAAAACCTTCGTAGAAATATTCTAAATTAGCCTCTCCTGTAAGGTGGCTGTACATTTCACTTTGTACCTTTGCTGTAAGTTTGTAATGATTCTGTTCTAAATCTCTTCTAAGACGACTTGCGTGGGATCCTTTCCGATTCAGCATACCTAATCTATCGCACCATCCATGGGAAATATTCACAGCAATATGTATTGCTGCTGGACCAGCACCAACTATTAATGTATTACCAAAACTATGGACAGGAGTTATCTCCTTCTCAATACTTGAAGCATCAAAAATAATGTTCATATTGCTTTCTCCAGAATAATAGTATCGTAAATATTTTTGCTTTGACAGTTTAGGGTTTGTACCCATTCCGCAGATAACTTTTTGTCTAAAGGATAATTAAACACCGACTTTAGACCATCCCCATATCGTAAAAGAATCTTTGTCTTCAAACCTATAACACCTTTTAATTCATCTAAGACTTCGGTTTTGTTTTTTACTAGTGAAGCAACAATAATATGTGTAGCTTCTTTTAGAAAAGCTACATCTCTTAATTTCTCATTAGAGAATTTGACCATTGATTGCAAGCCAGAAATATTAGCTACTTGTTCTCCAAGATTTAAAGCCTCCCTATCAATATCCAAACACATCACTTCAGCTCTTATTTCGTTAGCAATGGTAAGTGCTGAAATTGGAAAAGCACCTGATCCTATAAAAAGCACCTTAGATTTACGATCAATACCAAAATCTTCAAGTTCAGATTTAACGGACTCTGATAAACTCGTAAAATACTCACTTATGTCTAATTTGTGGTTGGACGTACAAAGTGATTGATATTTTTCCATATCACATAAGGCCTTTACGGATGTTTCTCTTAATCTTTCACAATGTTGTCTTACATCTCTATGATTCTCCCATAAATTCCATTGTTTTAGATTCTCATCATTTGTCATAAATTTGCAAAGATAGTCTAATTTATTTTTTAGCAGATCAAAACACTCATTACATTCCTTGGAATAAATTGTTAATTGTTTTATTTCATATTCAAGCAACTTCAGCGATAACAATAGTTCATATTTATTTTTCATATAACATTCCTCCACTATTTGCTTACTCACTGACCAAAATCATCTGTTAAAACTAATTCTCGTTTACCTTTTGATAAACAAAAAACTCCCGGTATGATCCCGAGAGTTAAACGCAAGTTTCAAAATACAATAAATAAATCTCAGCTGAATAAAAAAACAGCCGAGACGAAATAATGCGTATCTTGCGCAAAATCCCCTCCCCATCTCTCGCAGGTCAAACGGTGATTGATATATAGGCAGTTCTCCTGACTCTGGATCATCGCTCTCCCATACCTTCCCAGAATTTTCATCCCAGTGGCATAAACATGGGTTTGCTCCTCATTACAGTGGCGGGACCGTGTCGGACTTTAACCGAACTTCCCTATTAAGCCTCGAAAGGCACCTATATCATTCATATTAAATTCTACTAATTATTACCTTATATTACTATATTATCTAATTTTTCATTTGTCAAGTTTTTCTATCTCATTTTGCATCTCATATCATACGTAATTGAAGCTGCTCATAATCTATTTAAAAAAAATCGTCATCATTAAATGTATACTTTAGTATTTTTGTTTATCTTAAAAAGCCTCGCTCATTCTTTGTTAGAATTTGCAAGGCTTTTTGTTTTGAATTAAAAACCAATACTTGATTACCACTAACAAAGCTGGGGCTCAGTGATTCCATCTCATTGTGCCCCAGCTTTGTTATACTCATAATTTGAGATGGCGTTATTTAAAGAAATTTTAAACCCGATTTCTGACTTAATTGACTTATTGATTATCCGAGATAGGTGGTGTTTCATTGCCTACTTGTTCTTCTGGTATGTTTTTTTCTACTTTGACATGCAAAGGAAGAACAATCGAGCAAGAAACAGCTGTATTATCACTATATGCAGGACTAAACATCGACTTTTTTATTGACTCAATCACTGCATTATCAAAGGCAGCATCGCCGGAACTTGTAATGATTTGTACATCACCATCTACCGTTCCAAGTTCAGATACAGTTGCTTTAATCTTCACTGGCACTGTTTGTTCTGCATATTTCTCCTTCATTTCCAGCGGTAGAGAAATCGCCGCTAAGGTAATAATTTGGGGAGGAGTCATCTGGGCTTTATCCTTTGCTAAGGCAGAAAATGACATTCCCATAATCAATAATAATGTAAATGCCATAATAAACCCTACTTTTTTCACACGAATACACCTTCTTTTATTTTTTTAGTATCTTTTAATAAATTTTTCTAGAAAGAGTTTGTTATAATTATATAGATAATGATAATCAATGTCAATGAAGGATTTGGATACTCATTTCATCATTCCACAACAAACACAGCATAGCTCATCTTCTCCCGGCGCACATATTCACCAATACTCATCCTATAATATGATTCAAACAATATGCGCAGTTTGGTTGTCCCCACCCCGGTAATACCTGTTAGCTACTTGGCTGATAGGTTATCTAGGATATCCTTAGCAAGCTTATCCCTAACCTTCCAGAGAAATTTGTCCACTTTTTCTCATTCATCAGCTTTTCCGCCCTAATTTATATTTTCGACAACACGCCGCCCCGTTGAGGAAAGCAGGCGTTTTTCTTTTTAATTACCTCTCCTTTTGGCTGGTGAACGCACCCTGTTTTTGATACGAAACGATTCCATAGCGGCGTTGATCTTGGGGTTGATGAAGGTACTCCTCTTACTGCGATTTTACCTGGAACGGTAGAAGCAGCGGAATGGATGAGTGGTTATGGGTATACTGTCCACCTTTACCAGTTTGACTACTCTGCATTATGCGGCTAAAACAATCTTTTAAGAGGCTATGAAAGTATTGATCAAATAGAAAATAGAGGCAATGACTAAGCAGAAAATCATAATAGCACCTGAATTAATTAAACATATATTTTTCTTTGCAATGAAACCTACAATCCAGAATAGCGGAATTAACATTCCTAATCCAAAGAATATATATGATAACGTTTTCGTACCAGAAAATGCTATTGCATAAGTTAGAATAATAATCCAAAATACCCCACTAAGTATGGGTTCTGAATGGTTTTTAAATTTATCTATAATGTTTTTCATGTTACTCTTCCTTTCGTTTAATAATTCTTATAAATTCTTTTTCGGCCATTTTAGAACGTTCTTCTTTATCTAAGGATTGATATTCATCAGCTATTTCATTGCCACAACGAGCCATATATAAAAGAGCTAAGTCCTTCCAAAATTTATAAGCACTATAGATATTTTCAGCAGCATCAGATTGTGATATTTTTGAGTAAGCCATTTTTTCCCTCCAATTTTGAGATTATTCTTTTTTATTGAAAGATCTTTCAATAACCTCACATCTTCTAGGTGCAGCTGTAAGCGCAAACGCGAAGTTCTCCGGCGTAAAAATGATTTTTATCTCTCTATCATTAGATACAGCTTCAATTACGATATTATCTGAATTGGCCTTGCGAGTGATACAGCCTATAAATTCGTCCATTTTCAGACCTCCCACCAGTTTGTCTATAGAGGGGATTTCTCCCCTCTTACTCACCTATTCTTGCATTTAATAATGTCACACGGTTTTTCTTCATCGGTTTCGTCAAGATAAGTTAAAAACATACAGCCTTTACATTCTGGCTTCACTTGTTGATCAAAGCATTTATTAGTAAGTTCCTGCATTAAATCATCACCCTTTCAGCTGGGATAGGCTCCCGGATGGCCTTATTATTTAAGCGTTTTGTGCTTTTAATTTACTAATCACACGATCCGCTGCATATCTTCCATTTCCATTTAACATCCGAACCCATGCCCCGCGAGAAGGGGACCACTTAAAGGCATGAGATTTTAGTAAGGCTCTTGTTTCATCATCTGGTTTGTCTGAGAATATAAACTGGCAGCGGTTATCTTCCTCACAATATGTAAAGCCTTCATGCTCGATTTCCTTGGGTTGCATTTTTGCTTTATTTTCTAATTCCTCAATCCGTTTTTTTAACCGACGAATATTTGCATTATTATTCGTAAGGGAGAAAGGCGCATAACCAACTCTGCCCATATAATCAGGCTTTTTTAATTCAACTATTTGAGAATCAGTAAAACCTAACTTTCTTAAGGCAGCATCATCACCCTTTTTAATAGCTTTGTTTGCTGCTTTCATAATTTCTTGGTTTCTTTCTGCTGCCTGTAATTGCTCTTTTAGTTTTTGAATTGCACTTGGATCATCGGAAGAAATACCACCCTTGCCAACACTGGCCGCTTTATCACTATAATATTTTGCCTTGTCTGTAAGAGCAACGGCTTTTCGCATATTATTTTCAATTTTGGCTATATCTCTGCGATGGCGTTTTTCGGAATGATGTCCCACTAAAATGGGCTGTCCGAAGGGAATAAATGAACCAATTTTTCTAGCTGTTGAATGAGCGACATTACTTTCTTGTTGAGCTTTATCTGCCAACTGCATATATCGCTCTTTTCTAGCCTCTTGTTTCATTTCATAATTATTCATTATTACGTCCTCCTTAGCAGAGTAAACAGCCTAGAATAACCAGATCAATAACAAGATTAGTTACCGATCTACGCCGTCCCCCTGCATTGTTTTTTTGACGCGTCACAGGATAATCCCTGGAGGTGCTTTTGCAAGGGAGGAAGCAAAATTTTTTAATGTTTTTAAAAAAATTTGCGCCCTTGCAAAAGAAAGCCGTAAGGAATTATAATGTGTACCGAAAAAAAACAGGAGCTTTATTTAAAGGCCATTCCGCAGAATGGCGTCCTTATTGCGTTTTTCTTTGTTTTTACGTTAGGGATGGAAGCCCAAAAGGGCGAGACAAACAGGGTTTTTGTTTGGCTCGATTCACGACAGCCCGACCCGTTAGGGAAACGCCCAAGGATACTCGGCCATTTTGACTAGTCCATGTCTTAAGTGTTATGTATAAATTGCTAATTAGAAGTAATACTACATGATAAGTTAGTTTAAAAGGGGGTATTAATTTTGAATACTGGTTTTTCACTCACTATCGACCCTATGATTATTCAAAATCATGAGAATAGTAATTTATTAGGAACAGAAGCCTACTGGTGGATGGGAGATGAACTTCCAATGCGTACAGGTCAAATTCCTCAAGGCTATATAACTCGCCCGGGCTATAAAATGTTTAACTATAATCATCACGGAATAGGACATTTTTCATATGGACCATACTTCGATAATACATCTCTTGGCCAAATAAATGTGTATTATTTTATGGATGCAGTTAGAAGACTTGGAGGTAAAGCATTTTCCGTGGATATCGTGGATGCTAACGATTTAGAACATCCATTAACATCCGCTACATTCACTGTGAATCAACTCCCTCGTGAGAGCTCTGGATTTATTGTATACGTTAGAGGCATTCGAATAAAGCCAGGTCAAAAATTAGAATTTAGAGTTTTTGCCGAAGGTGGATCAGATCTAAGATTGTTTATGATTAGAATGGAAAGAGATGCGCTTTGATTTATGTTACAAATGCCCTGGTGCTCATGCCCTTAATCGATTTCCATTTTGACCTTACATTTTTTCAATGGTCAGCTTAAATTTATTGCCGTTCTTATATTCGATTGTTGCCGAATTATCAGCAGTCATGGAAATGTCGCTAATGAGCAACGCCAATTTATCTGTGTCACTTAGATGATCTGCAAAAACCAGTTTTCGTAACCAGTCAACAAAATCATACTCGCTATTAGGAGTAGAAAAGTCCTTTACCTGTATAAATTTTTCATTCACGATAAGCCCTCCATTTCTATTTTGGTCTTGGCTTCGATCCGGCTGCAGCCGGTCGGTCAAATTGACTAGTCTAATACCACCATTTACGATTCATACACTAGGCAACACCAATGCTCACAAAAATCGTCCTGGAATTCAGGGCATTTTTTACATTCTTCAATATCTTCAACAAATATTGATCTTATTCCATTAAATTCAACAATATTAAAATTATCGCAACTCATTTTCTACGTCCTCCTAAAGTTACTGTCTTAACTCACCACGAAACCACCACTAATTTGACTACTTATTAACTTGGAGAATTTATTGCAAAGTCCATGCTTTAAATCCCATTACTATTAAAAACAATACGGTTATTGCTGTGACGATAACACCGTTTTTTTTCTTCTCCATATAAGCCATATAGCCAACTATTATAAATGCAATAATCATAGTAAAACACAGTAGTATAACTACATTCATAAAATCACTTCCTTGTGTTTTTGAGTTCCAATCATGAGTGCCAGTTTGTCCATCTTTACTGATTATGAATTTCCATTTCAATTTGTTGTCCGGAATAAGCAGCTAATTGATTTTTGATTGATTTATCATCTATAAGCAAGTCTTTCAGGAGATAAATATCCGCAATTTTCATACAAGTATATTTAACTTCTGGCGCCTTGCTATTTGACATTTTGTCCAGGTCGCTGATCCGCGTCCTGGTACTGAAGTATCAATTCCATTTTGACAATTAAGATTTTCGAAGTTTTCGTTTCTTCCCCCATGATGCACATGCAATAAACGGCTCTAACGGCATACAAGACGTTTTTTTGCAACAGTTACGACAAGTCTTTTTCATAATTTTTTCATCCTTTCCCATTTTGTCCACGCTGGGATTAAGGCTCTTGGCTGACCTAAAAGTTAATATTGCATACTCTGCATTAATAAAATAATCCTATTTCAGTAGCTAGTTTACAGGATATTGGGATTGCTTTTGGATCAATAAATGCTTGCTCTTGCAAAAGTACACCTCTTTTCCAGTTTGTCCATTTACGAAGAATAAAAAGATCCTATTAAATTACTGTCGTTAAATACTTCCACGGCAAATTCTTCTTTCGCCTCAACTACGTGATAATCAATATAACTCTGACGATCTTCGGATATTTTGCTCTTTATAAAGTGTTAGACGATATAATAGCTTGGGCAAAAAAACACTAATTAGAGGTTTTACCTTTTGATAAAAAGGTTTCAAAATGTCTTTTATGTTTTTACCCCTCCTGGCAAGGCCCGATAATGCCGTAGCCAGGACGCGAAACGTCGTTCACCTGGTATTTATCCGTTCTGTTCGCAAATGTTGCCAAAATATGGGTCTCGCCAACAAAATGCGATTTGCGCTATCCCAAATAAAGGATTTTTTTTACTATATATGGAATATATAGTAAAAATATAGGATGTAGTCATGAGTATAAGACAACTGTCTCTCTGGGATTTCACCAACATTACGCTTTCGTACGCTAAGGGTTAAAACTGGAAATGACGAAAGCAGACTATCTCATTAGATAGTCTGCTTTTAGCTTTGCGAAAAAGATAAACTTATTTATCTTCTTCTGCTTTATCTTCTACTTTTGGCAACCATTCTGTAACTTTATCTACAATGAGAATCCCATCTAGATGGTCTATTTCATGACAAAAAGCCTGTGCTAGAAGATTTTCACCAGTCATTGTAAATTCTTCTCCCTTTTCGTTTAAAGCTTTTACTGTAACTTTAACTGGACGCAATAGTTTTCCTCTTTTTTTCTTATGTTCTATGCTCAAACATCCTTCAGTAACTTCATGGCTCTCCTCTGTTTCAATTATTTCCGGGTTAATTAAATTTATAAGACCTTGTCCTTTTTCTACATCTATTACAACAATTCTTTTAAGCTCGCCTACTTGGGGTGCTGCTATGCCTACCCCACCTGCATCGTACATTGTTTCCGCCATATCTTTTAACAGTGTTAGAATTTCTTCATCGATTTCCTTTACTTCCTCGGATATTTCTCTTAAAACTACATCACCTAATTGCCGTACCTCTCTAATTGTCATTTTATAACTCCTTCACCATATTTAATAAATTTCTTTAGTATTATGTCAATACATATTATACCATAATTGTTTTGATATATATATTATTACAAATAAAGGTATATATCTTTCTCTAAAAACTCTACTAAATGTTTTTTAGAAAAACCTAATAAGGAGATGATTGCATGGATTTGATTTATCTGGTGGCTAATGCCGAAACAACGGGATTGCTTTCTGTTGTTCTTCTGTATGTTTATATTTATTATTTATATCGCGAACGTTATATGGGTATTTTTACGGCTGGTTGGCTTTTATTATTTTTTCGTATTGTGAGTTCCGATTCGGCACTTAACTATAAAAAATCAGATGTGGGGTTTGTTATTTATGTTCTGCTATTGATTTTTGCCTGTATGCTGTTTCTATGGGGTACTCATATAATTGCAGAGAAGAAACTAAAAAAATGGTGGGTATATGGTGCTGGAATAATCTCAGTTATAAGTTTTATAGTTGGTTTCATGAATGTGCCAATGTTATATAAACTTTTAGTAACATCTCTTTTTGTTGCATCTGTATATGTCCAGATAGGTATACTTTATACTAAGCTAAAAGAACGTGGGAATAAAGTAAGTAAAAGAATAGTCGGATATGCTTGTATCACATGGGGAGTGTTGTCTTACTTTATGCCACTTGTCGTTAATATCCCATGGTTTACTCCTATATATTTTTTAATGTGTGGAACTTTACGCCTAATTATCGCCTTTTCGATGCTATTATTTTACTTTGAAAGCACCAGAGCTGTTAGCGCGCAAAGAATCCCAATACCGGCTATTAGCTGAAAATGCTGTTGATGTAATTTACCGTTATCGGATATTACCCGAAGAAAAATTTGAATACATAAGTCACACTATTTTTGAGATTACAGGTTACACACCAGAAGAGTATTATGCTAATGCAAGTCTATACACAAGTTTAATACATCATGAGGACTTACCCATGTTTGATAAATACATCAATGACAGTACTATTCCTGATAACGTCCCCCTTGAATATCGCTTAAATAACCAGGACACTAGAATAGTGTATATTGAGCATAAATACCACTTTATTGACGATGATGCAGGCATAGTACACGAAGGGATTATTCGCGATGTCACGGCTCGTAATAATATAAAGCAAGTCGCCGCTCGTGCTGACAGAGTGAATTTGCTCGGTGAAATGGCTGCTAATTTTGCTCATGAGATACGTAACCCTTTGACTACAGTACGCGGTTACTTACAGATGATGGTGAAGAAAAATGAACTTAGTAACTATAAAAATCGGTTTAATATCATGATGCAGGAAATTGATATAACGAACACGATTATTAGCGAATATCTCTTATTAGCAAAGGATAAACGAGCTGAACTAAAAAATTGCTGTTTAAATACGATTATTAATAATTTGTTTCCCTTAATTCAAGCTGATGCCTCCGCTTCAAATGTGTTGGTAAATCTCGACCTTAAAGAAATATCTACATTATATTTGGATGAAAATGAAATTCGTCAATTACTGCTTAACTTGGTAAGAAATGGCGTTGAATCTATGCCTTCTGGTGGTGAATTGACTATTAGTACAAATTTAGACCAAAAACAAGTAATTTTATCTATTAAAGACCAAGGGAAGGGCATTCCAGTTCACGTAATGGAGGATTTAGGGACACCTTTTGTGACCACCAAAGATACTGGTACTGGTTTAGGATTGCCGATATGTTATCGTATTGCAAATAGACATAATGCCGAAATTGATATAAAAACAAACGATCAAGGTACTACTTTCTCTGTTTATTTTAAATTGTCTTCGTGTATAGGGGAATTAAAAGCATAGCAAATACCAAAAAGGTCTACCAAAGGTGGGGGTCTCACCCCTTAGAGTAAAGAAAAACGCTAAGTCCATTACAAATTTTGGCTTAGCGTATATTTTAGTTAAAATGTTGTCTGTACCCCGGGTATAAATCACAAAAATGTTATTAAAATAAGTCAGATGTTAGACAAACAAATAGTTCAGTTTTACAAGTTTAAATAACCCCCCGTCCGTACCAATCTATCCGCCTCAGTGGATGTTAACAGTGTCAACAACGGTGTCCCATAGAAGAACCTATGAGCGTGAAGAAAACGCCGCCAAGAGCCACCCAGCGCCCGGAACGGGAAAAGCAAACCTTTCCCTAACTGAAGATTCCATAGTGTCAATCTACTACTCATTTTTGGATGCGATAGCACCACAGGGTTTGAGTTTAAGGAGTATGTGCTATATTTACGTTATCACACAAATATACAAAAAGGAGGAAATTTGTAACTTATGGGGAAGTTATCCATAAGTGTATAATAATGGACTGCAAGGAGAAGACTATGGATTATATTTTTTTATCTACCCTATGTGCAATAACCGGAACAATTCTTATGATGGTTATCTATACATATCTATATAGTGTATATCGTGAAAAATACATGGGAGCATGGATAATAGGCTGGTTTATTCATTTTACGCGAATTGCACTTTTTGAGTCAGGAGTAATAGCTTGGAAACAATCATTGTTAAGTTGTATTGTTTACCAAATGTTGTATATTTCCTGTGCCACGATGCTTTTATACAGTGCTCATCTTGTTATTAAGAAGCCGCTAAACAAATACTGGTTATATGGTGCCACTATTGCTTCAATATTAAATGTAGTATTCGATATAATGCAGCTATCCGTTTTTTGGAAGTTGACTCCTCCCGCATGGTTTGCTGGTACTGTTCTGATTTGCATAGGGCGCTTTTTTATATATCAGTTGCAGATAAAAAAGGGAACAGGAAATTATATTACTGGATATGCATTTATCCTATGGGGTATTGTCACTGCTGCCGTGCCTTTTTTCTCCAACGATACGATTTTTTTTCAATGGATTACATTAATTGCTGGTGTTTTACGACTTGTTATTGCTTCTGGTATCCTATTAGTATATTTTGAAAAAACTAGGTTGGATTTAGCCAACAAAGAAGCTCAATACCGATTGCTTGCAGATAATGCAGTTGATGTGATTTACCGTTATAGAATACTACCAGATACAAAATTTGAATATGTTAGCCCATCTGTTTTTGCCGTTACAGGATATACTGCAGAGGAGTTTTATGCTGACTCGAAACTGTTTGAAAATTTGATACACCCAGATGATTTATTGTTATTTAAACAATCTACAAATAATCCTCCGTCTAATGAATTGCCACTCAAATATTGCTTGATACGTAAAGATAAGAATACGGTACATGTTGAACAAAAATATCATCCTACTTACGATAAAGCAGGGAATTTAGCGGTTCGAGAAGGTATTCTCCGTGATGTCACGGCTCGCGAGAATTTAGAGCAAATCGCCGCCCGCGCTGACAGAATGAACATGCTGGGTGAAATGGCGGCCAATGTCGCTCATGAGATACGCAACCCGCTGACTACTGTACGCGGATACTTACAGATGATGTTAGGTAAAGATGAACTTAGTAATTATAAAAGTCGGCTGAGTACAATGATGGAAGAAATAGACAGAACGGATTGCATCATTCGAGAGTATCTTTTATTAGCAAAGGATAAACGAGTTGAAATGAAAAATTGTTCCCTGAATTCGATTGTCGATAAATTGTTCCCCTTGATCCAAGCTGATGCTGCTGCTTCAAATGTATTGGTAAATCTAGAGCTTAAAGAAATATCACCATTATATTTGGATGAAAATGAAATTCGTCAATTACTACTTAACTTGGTACGAAATGGTGTGGAATCCATGCCGACAGGGGGCGAACTAACTATATGTACAGGTTTGGAACAGGATAAAATTGTTTTATCTATAAAAGATCAAGGTACAGGTTTGCCAGCTAATATACTAGAAAAATTGGGCACGCCCTTCTTAACCACGAAAGATACTGGAACAGGGTTAGGGATTCCAATATGCTATAGAATTGCCAACAGACACAATGCTGCCATTGATGTTAAAACAGGTGATCAAGGAACTACTTTTTGTGTTTCTTTCAACCTGGCCCGCCTTGCGTCCTAAAAAACTTCGCTTATACTAGGACCTCAGCGCAGGCAAAAACCTCCTTTTCATTTTCTTGAAAAGGAGGTTTTTTTATCTAATAATGGAATAAATACAATTAATAGATAAAATATGTAATTACTTGTATTATTAAACTTCTATGAAATACTATATCTACTAGCATGATAAGGAGAGATAAAATTATGAATAATACCATCCCGATGCCATTTTACTCAAAAGAATCCTTAGAAGAACCTATAGTAATCGGTATTGCTAGAACTCCAGAGGAAAAAAGGGAAATCTATCGTTTAAGGTATCATATTTATGGGGAAGAAATCCCCTTTAAACTTGTGTCTGTTGATCATGAAAACAAACTCTTGTATGATGATCTAGATGAATGGTGTACACTATTTTACGCAAAGATTGGATTAGAGCTTGTCGGTACTGTAAGAGTTAATATAGGACAACTAGCAGATTTTTCGCCTGAAATAGCTGAAGCATATTGTATGGAACGTTTTCAAAAATTTTATAATAATAATGAATACTATAATTTTGGACTTGCTTCAAAAGGTATGGTATCTTCTTCCTATCGGAACTTACCAGTGTTTACTATGCTAATGACAAAAGTATTTGAGGTGTATTGTGATGATCAAGTACATTTCGGATTTGCAAATACAAATTTCCACTTGCTACCACTTCATGAGTACTATGGACATCGCCGGATAGGTAAAAATATTGTAGACCCCAATCTTGGCTTGCTGGCTAGTTTGGTTATAATACCAGATGATATTCATCATTTACAGATTGTACAATCTCCTTTTCTTAAAATAGCTCGTAAAAGAAAAATACAAAATGACCAGATTATAGAGTGGTTTTTTTCTGAATTTCCCGAAACTGCAAATATTATAAATAGCCAACTAGTAACCAAGGAAAGTTTTTGGACAACTCTACGTGTTCGCTTAGGGAATTGCCCCAATGAAGTTATGCCTATATTGCAAGGACTATCCAAAACAGAAGCGAAACAATTCTTGCACTACTGTGGCGTAGTTGTTCAATGTTCTAAAGGTAACTATATTGTAACTCGCGAAGACGCATGTCAAGAGCTTAATATCTTAATCTCAGGAACAGTACAGTCCTCTGACGTAAATGGGATTTCCCTTGGACAACATTTTGGAGCAATTGGTTTAGCTAATAGGACTAAACATACTGCGAACATAATAGCCGCCACTGACACGGAAATATTGGTATTGTCTTTCCATTATTTCCAGAAACTTCGTCGTTCTTGCCCGGAGATTGCCAATAGGATTTTGCACAACTTAGCTAGTTTGCAAAAAAGCTAGTTTTATTGGTTTGCCGCCTACCTTCATATGGGCAACGCTTGTTTTACACATTTTCCTGGCGATACCACGTGAATATCGACATATTATATATAGTTACTATGTTATAGTAAAAACACACTGCTTTGAAAGGATGAAAAACATGAATTCAAAAATAATATCATCTCATGATCTTAGAATTGTAGAAGATGATGTAATAGCAGGGACTTACGTCAGAGAAAGATTTCGTGAATATAGTAGGTCGCAAGTAATATTTAACAAAGAAGTGATACTAAAACTATATACTTAACCCTGAAAGATGCAGATAATCAGATTTTGGGTGGGATTATCGCGTTCATTAGCAACTATTGGGGTCGATGTAGTATTGATATTTTATGGATTGAGGAAAAGTATCGTAATTTGGGATATGGAAGTCAACTTCTTCGGACAATTGAAGAAATCGCCATAAAAAAAAACTGTAATATTATCACATTAAACACCGCAAGTTTTCAGGCTCCAAAATTTTATATAAAACAGGGATATGAGTTATATGGTATTTTACGTAATTTTCCAACAGAAGAGCACTCAGAATATTCGTTTAAGAAAACATTGACCAATACATTCTAATAGACAACACTATATCGTTGCTTCATATACCTATAGTACAAAATATACTAAAGCCATCTACTAGCATCGGCCCAGTAGATGGCTTATTACGTAATTATTATTGAACTTCAACTTATTTCTTTTTCTGCAGCAAATTTCTTATATGTCGCAATACAATAATTACATACAGATATGTTTTCGTGTTCACCTTCAGCTATTCGCTTGAATCTATCCATACGCATATAATTACTAAATTCTAAATGACGTTGTGCTAATTCAATCAAGGATGTATTTTTAATAGAACCTAACGAAGTTCCTTCAGCATCGCAGCAATAGTCGCAATCTCCATTTGCACGTATAAATGGCTTAAAACCAGCAATATTATTACAAAAATCAACTACTGGCGAGTTTGTATTCATCGCACCTAAAGAAGTAGTCATATGTATTTTAAGATTTTTATAGTTATTGTTAATAAATCTACATTTATCTATTATTTTATTTTTTTCTTCGGAGATGAGTGATAAGTTTCTATTAAAGTCGAATTCAATAAGTCCTGCAACATTTACTTCAGGAACTTGAAGAATTGTCGCAAGCTTTATTATGTCATCAAATTCTTGGTAATTTATTTTATTAACACACAAGGCCAGTTTTGTATGGTAGCCTTTTTGTGCAAACATTCGCAGGCTATTACATGCAGCTTCAAAGTCCCCCCCCTAATATGCTCATACGTCTCACTATTAGCACCGTCTACACTTACAGCGATAAACGTCAAAACAGTATTTTGATAAGTATTTACAATATCGTTATAGTAATCTGGTTGGTTCCCATTTGTTACAATAGAAAATGTATACCCGTTTTTCACTATCAAATCTACGGCCTTATTAAAATCGCTATGAAGACCAGCCTCACCTCCAGTAAGCGCTATATGACGTACTTCTAAATTTTTGGCCTCCTTTAGAACCTTGTTCAACAGCTCTAGAGATAAATCATTTCCTGCATTTGGTGATGAATGACGCAGACAGTGTGCACAACGCAGATTGCATTTTTCGGTCAAACCAATAGTAATACCTATATTTCTAAATAACAAAATACTCATCCTTTCTATAACTATACTTAGCTTTTTCAAGCGTATATACTGTGACTACGGCCATAAGGTAATGGCATTAATAGTGTTATCTAGTAATGGTCTGAGCGGGGCATAACATGAATTGATCTCCTCCGCTGAGATTCCAGGAAAAGAGTCAACACTACCGATCCTTTGGTTTAAGAGAATTGCAACATTAATACCATCCGCCCTCCACCATAGGCAGCTATATGTACCATCTAATACTCCATAAATGTACACTGAGCCTGTCTGACCTGGTAGCCGAGGCAATCCACGCAACCAAAACTTCTGCGAAAATTTTACTAGATCTGCTGCAGACGCAATGAGTCCACCATAAGAATCCATTGCTTCTATATAAAACCCACCATCAGGTGGCGAGACCCAATCTGAGTTAAAAACAGATTTTGCTTTGCCCGGATGGTAGTACACTTGTATTTCTTTAGGGCTCCTGTCTTTCGGGAGACTTCGCGCCAATTCCATATCATAAATTCCAACCGGTATGAGTACCGTTTGCTTTAGGTATTCAAAATAGGTCATTCCGCTAACCTTTTCAATTACACGCCCTAAAATTGCATAACCAAAGTTGGAGTATGCATATTTCTCACCCGGATTGAAATCTAGCGACCTACTCATCATATAAGCAATTATCTGCTTAGAGTCAGGTGGTCCTTTTAATCCCATTTCATTGCGGATATCTAATGACCGAAATACCGGATCGAACTCAACATTGGTTGCATTTCTATCCCAACCACCCTTATGCGCTAATAAATGTCCAATCGTGACATTATACCACCTTGGATCTACCACTTCACCTCTAAAAGGCTGAATATCAATTATATCCATGATTTTACTATCTAAACTAATCTTTCCCTCTGTGATTAAATTTCGGATTGCTGCAGCTGTAAATGGTTTGGAGATACTAGCTATTCTCATTAAAGTGTCCGGATCTGTTGGTATGGATTTGTTACGATCAGAATAACCATATCCATGACGAAATAAAATTTGTCCATCCTTCATTATCGCCACTGTTGCCGCTGGTATTTGGTGAAGCTTTATAAACTGAACCATTGCATCATCGATTTCAGCTAAAGGTTCTGAATATGAACCTGTAACAGGAATCCCTTTAACCATTCGAGCATCCGTTGTCTGAGAATATGGGATATTGACAGTAATTACAACGAGCACCATCAGAAGAGCAATTATTATTCTCTTCACAATATATTCACCTCATTTCTTATAAACTCTAAAGCATATGTATTACAAAAAACAAATATTAATATTACCAGAAGATGCTAAACGTCTAAATCTTCATTAAATGCATCAGAGTATATCAGAGACAAGTAGAGAGAAGAAATGAACTGTTTTTTAATTTATGTTTATTAACGGTGATATTTCTTTCAGATGCTCAGCTATCAGCTTCCTAAAAAAACTTGCCGACCCTATGATTGAATATTCTTGGGCTAATCAACCAGAAGAATTACCTCAGCTTTTTAATTAATGATAAGATGAAAACGATCTATGTATACTCTTAAATTTTCTGAAGAGCCGAATGATGTGTAGTTAAAACTGCCTTAAGAAGATCGTGGGAAGTATTATATATCAGAATTTTGGCTAAAATGGTGAGTCCCTTTATAGAGTTTATACTAAGGCTTCTAGAAGACTATAGGAAGAATGAGTAGAGCGCAGATAACGAGAACACTGCACTCTACTCTAGCAATCCTATTCGTTGAGCAATAAGATAGCATTATCTACTCAGTTTGGTTCGATCATTCGCCACCGCAACTACTGCCGCCACCTTCGCCACCACAGCCACCGCCGCTGCCTTCGCCACCTTCGCCACCGCAACCACTATTTGAATATACTGTGATTAGCTTGAACTCGAAACTCACATTTTCCATATAAAACCCTCCTTTAATATAAACTTTACATTAATTTTTTCATTAATGTAAAGTTTATATTATTATCTACCATATTTTGGAAATTTTCAAGGTCTTTTTTAAATTTCTATAAGGGGTCTCACCAGCAAAACGCGCAAAACGTACGCTAAGGATTTTTAAAAGAGAAACTCTTTACGTACATATTAGAACCAAATAAGAGAGCAGAATTAATAAAACTGATTCTGCTCTCTTATTTGGTATTCAGTGCAATAATCTAAAATCTCAGATTTAGCATAGTAATAAAAATGAATAAAAAATGAATACATTCACTTTTAAGTTGACAAGTAGAGCATATGACTATACAATATAAATGAATGCATTCATAAATGAATATATTCATTTATTGAGGAGATGAAATAATGTTAAAACCGATTGATCAAAAATTAAAAGTTGCTACTCTTGTTTGTCCAGGTGTTTTTTTACCAGATGTGGTTAATGCACATACAGCTTTCAGTTTGTCACCCAATATAGAAACATACCTCGTATGGAAAACCCTTGAACCCTTCAATGCATATACAGGTTGGCCTATGGCAGCAACAACTACCTTTAATGAATGTCCTGATGTTGATGTATTGATCGTTGGTATGATGGCTCCAGATAGTGCGGCAGATCAAGAAATTCTAAACTTTATCAAACAGAAAGCGAAACATGCTAATGCGGTTATTGGTATTTGTTATGGGGTTTTAGTGCTTGGGAGTGCTGGCCTTTTAGAAGGTAAGCGCGCTACATCCAATTTTCAGGTAGGAGATTCATTAAAGGAATTTGGTGCTATTCCAGTATTGACCAGTGAAGTTGTTATTGATGGTAATTTATATACAGCGGGTCCTGCACATGGATGTTTTGAAGCAGCAATTGAGGTGCTTTCTGCACTCCGTGGAGATGATATAGCAAAAATGATTGAATTAACTTTTGAATATAACCCTCATCCTAAATTTAAAGTGGGAAGTCCCAGCCTTGCTGGTCCGGAACTTGCACAAAAAGTATCAGATAAGTCTCAAGAAATGACTAATATATATCTAGAAACAGCGCGTAAAACTTATCAAGCAAATTGCAACGGAACTAACGATTAAATACTATTTTTTATAGGATTAATCTAGTTTATAAATAGATAGGCCACATATTTGGATGTATCATCCATTGTGTGACCTATTTATTAAATTTACTATTTATTATTTTTTTCCGTAAGTCCATTCAAAAATAAATCTAGTTTATAATTAAGGTTTTCCATAAAGGGAATTTTAGAATGACTTGTTGCAGCAGATTTGATCAGCCCCATAAACGTTTCAATGACTATTTCAATTGGAATAGTTTTTCTAAAATCTCCATTTTTTTGCCCTTCATCAATAATACTAACTAGAATGTCTTTAAACTCAGGACCATGTGGTGGTTGATTTGGTCCTAAATGATTAATTAAGCCGAACAATTGCCGATTATCTTCGTATATCCTTCCCAATATTACCAGAATTTGCGAAATTTTTTCTTGTGGGGAGATTGTTGATTTAATTAGTCTTTCTAGTGAATTTTTAGCTTGATCAAATTTTTGAGTTAATACATATTTGAGAACATCTTCTTTAGATTGAAAATAATTATAAAAAGTACCTGTACCAAGATCTGCAGACTTCATAATATCAGCTATAGTTGTTTCTTCAAATCCTTTAGCTACAAATAATTCCATTGAAATATCAACTAAAGTATTTAGTATTTGAACCTTTTTTCTGTCTCTGCGACTTATTACATTTTCCATAAGCTTACCCTCCCCAAAAAGGAATTTTTGATCGTTCTTGCTTAATTAATATCTAAAATAGGTACAGTTTTATGTGATCTTTCTGGTTTATAAATTTAGATTTAAATAAACCTCATCGAGGTCATCCTGAGTAATTCCTATATATCGAAGCGTAATCGAAGGCGTTGAATGATTAAAAAGTTTTTGTATTACTTCGATTGCAACACCAGATTTATACGCATGATACCCAAATGTTTTCCGCAATGTATGAGTACCTATCTTCTCTGTGATACCAATTTCTCTAGCAGCGTTATTTATAATTTTGTAAGCCTGATCCCGTTGAAGTGGAGCCTTACCGTTATTCTGCTTTTTTGACAGAAAAAACGGTTCATCGAATTCAAAGTTTCTTGTTTTTAAGTATTCGATGATTGCTTTTCTAGCAACATCACTAATTGGGAAATTTTTAGTCTTATTCGTCTTTTTCTCACGCAAGGTTATGCGATCACGAATTTTGTCATTTTCATCAACAACATCACTTATTCGTAAATTTAGTAAATCGCTAATTCTTAAACCAGAATTTATCCCAAGAGTGAACAAGCAATAGTCTCTAACACTTTTAGACAAGAGGATTTTCTTTACCGTATCGATCTTTTTTTTGTCGCGAATCGGTTGTACAAATTCCAATTTCAGCACCTCAATACTATCATACATAATATGATTATATCTTGTATTATGTATGATGTAAAGAAATATAATGGAGATACTTGTTAATGAAAACGACCGGTAACCCTTATATCATAAGGATTTACGGTTGTTTTACTAATCATACACAACTTTATTATGTATGATATAATATTAGACATAATTTCCATTTATAAAAGGTTGGTGAAGTAATTTGGCGCGGGGAAAAGAGTTATTAACGCCAGACGAACGACTTGAATATATTCGTATCAAACCCAATATCAGCGAATGGGAATTAGCTACGTATTATACGTTTACAGATCATGATATTGATGTGATTAATCGTCATAGAAGAGATCATAATAGACTTGGTTTTGCTGTTCAGTTATGTACTTTACGCTATCCAGGCTGGTCTTTGGCTGATGTTAAAGAAATATCAGCACCAATATTATCGTATATAGCGAAACAAATTAATGTTGATCCAGAAGTATTCTCTTTGTATGCCCAAAGGGAGCCGACTAGACGTGAGCATATGGAGGAAATTCGCCAAGAATACAGTTACCGCAATTTTGCAATTCGAGACTACCGTTCCTGCTCTCATCATTTAATTAATTGTGCTCAAGAAAATGTCAATACAACCTTTCTTATTAACTCGGCTATAGAATATTTACGGAAGCAAAAAATCATTCTTCCTGCGATGCAAAGAACTATCGAAAGAATGGTGTGGGAGTCTCGGAATAGAGCCGAACAACGTATTTTTAAGTTTATAAGCAATTCCTTAACAGAGTGGCAGAAAGAGAAATTGGACATTTTAATCGATCTCTTTGAAAAAAAAGACAAGACACCGCTTGCATGGTTAAGAGAAATGCCTGGAAAATCATCTCCTGAAGCCTTTTTAAAAATCATAAAAAAATTAGAATATCTTCGTGAACTAAAATTGAGTATTAATATAAGCGAAATTCATCCTACCCGCTTAATTCAATTATCGCGAATGGGAGCCAGGTATGAACCATATTCATTACGTAGATTTAAAGAAGATAAACGATATGCTATTCTTGTGGCTTATTTATTGAATTTAAGCCAGGATTTAATTGATTTGGCTATTGAGATACATGACCGGCAAATTATGATACTACAATCAAAAGGCCGAAAAACACAAGAAGAAATGCAAAAGCAAAATGGCAAATCAGTTAATGAAAAAATAATTCACTTCGCCGATATTGGATCAGCACTCATTAAGGCGAAAGCTGAAGGGTTAGATCCCTTCACTGTCATTGAAAAAATTATGCCATGGGATCATATTGTAGCCTCTGTGGAAGAAGCTAAAAAACTAGCTAGGCCAATGGATTATGATTACCTTGATTTATTGGAAACCAAGTTTAATTATCTTCGAAAATATACTCCAACTCTATTAAGCGCACTGGAATTCCGCTCTGCAAAATCATCAGAATCTTTGATGAAAGCAATCGACGTTATCCGTGAAATAAATGTTTCTGGTAAAAGAAAAGTACCTGACGACGCACCGATTGATTTTGTTCCAAAGCGCTGGCAAAAACATGTTTTTGATGAAGAGGGAAATATCAATCGTCATTATTACGAAATGGCCGCATTAAGTGAGTTAAGGAATCAAATCCGTTCAGGTGATATTTTTGTTGTAGGCAGCCGTCAACATAAAGATTTTGATGACTATCTTGTTTCGAAAGAAGAATGGGAAATAGAACGTTCATTAGGAACACGGCTGGCAGTTAATATGAATGTTGATGAATTTCTCAAAGAACGAACCGAGTCTTTGTTAGCACGTTTGAGAATGATTTCAGAAAATGTCGATGGAATGATTGGCGTAAGCATTAATAAAGACCGAATCCATTTAGAACGGCTAGAAAAATCTGTACCGGAAGAAGCTAAAGACTTTAGCTTATCACTTTATAAAATGCTTCCATTAATAAAATTGACTGATTTATTAATGGAAGTGGCTAATTGGACAAGCTTTGACGAGCTATTTACTCATGCCTCTACTGGGCGTCCGCCAAAAGGGGATGAAAAGGCAGTATTAATGGCTACCCTTATGGCATTGGGGACTAATATCGGTTTATCAAAAATGGCCGATGCTACACCAGATATAACTTATCATCAAATGGCAAATACAGCGCAATGGAGACTATCTGATGATGCCATGCTTCGCGCTCAGGCTACATTGGTAAATTTCCACCATAAACTTAACTTATCATCATATTGGGGCGATGGTAGTACATCTTCTTCTGATGGAATGCGTGTCCCAGTGGGGGTATCTTCGCTCCACGCCGATGCAAATCCTCACTATGGAACAGGAAAAGGAGCCACTATTTACCGTTTTGTGAGTGATCAATTTTCTACCTTTTATACAAAAGTAATCAATACTAATGCCAGGGATGCCGTTCATGTTATTGATGGATTACTACATCATGAAACAGATTTAAGTATTGAAGAACATTATACCGATACTGCCGGATATACAGATCAAGTTTTTGGGTTGAGTCACCTTCTAGGATTTAGATTTGCGCCTCGGTTGCGCGATTTAGCCGATGCAAAACTATATATACCATCGATAAATTAGACAATTTTACAAATATAGAAAAATTATTTCGCGGGAAAATTAATGTGAAAATTATCCAAGACAATTATGATGATGTATTAAAGCTTGCTCATTCAATCAGAAAAGGGAAAGTATCCGGTTCCTTGATTATGGGTAAACTTGGATCGTACTCAAGGCAGAATAGCTTAGCGACAGCCCTTCGTGAAATGGGCCGTATTGAAAAAACGATTTTCATATTGGATTATATTTCGAGCGAATCGATGCGGCGGCGGATACAAAAAGGGCTTAACAAAGGCGAAGCAATGAACGCTCTGGCTAGAGCCATCTTTTTCGGGAAAAAAGGTGAACTACGGGAACGTGCCTTGCAGGATCAACTACAAAGAGCCAGTGCATTAAATATCATCATCAATGCGATAAGTGTTTGGAATACCGTTTATTTGTCTGAAGCTACTAATGTATAAAGAATAAAGGTGAATTAAAAGAAAATCTGTTAAACAACATTTCTCCGCTTGCTTGGGAACATATTAACTTCCTTGGAGAATATCGGTTTGATACTAAAGGAGTTACAAGCTTAGATTCATTAAGACCGCTTATAGAAAGTAATAAAGCCATTATCCCTTAGCGTACAGGGAAATGGCTTTATTACTGGTAAAAAACTCTTAGCGTACGTTTTGCGCGTTTTGCTGGTGAGACCCCTAAAAGAAAAAAGCGTCTATTTTTTTTGCATATCCTCAAAAAGTTTATATTTTCATCAAAAATTCATCAAAATACTCATAAAATTCTTCTTTATTTCCTAAATGAACACTGTGGTCGGGATGTGACATTTCATGAGGAATACAATTTGGAAGTAGAGATTGCATTTTAATAAAATCTTCGTTTGATAGTAATTTACTTCCTTTTGCACGGATTAACAATACCAGACACTTTGTGCTCGGTAATAGATGGAACCAATCTTCATAATGTGCAATGCCAATAGCCATAGCCTCAGGACTAAACATCATCTTATATCCCTCTACAGTTTCCACTAAACTATTCATAAAATATTGATATTCCAAAGTTGAAGCAGAAACTTGTTTAATAAAATTCATTGATTCGTTTAGTGTGTCAAATGGTAGTGGCCAATCTTTTGTCATAGGGTCACTGAGTTGACTTTTATCTAATGGCAACTTGTTTGGTTCTGCAGGTCCTGCTGCAGATTTGTCAAGTATAGCTACTGCTTTTACGTACTTAGGATATACCGCTGCTAAGTATCCAACTACAGCTCCACCCATGGAATGACCTACTAAAATGACTGAATCTATCTTTAAAAAATTTAATAGTTCAATGATGTCCTCAGCCATTTCTTCAGTCGTATATTCCGCTATAGGTTTACCACTCAATCCGTGCCCTCTTTGATCTGGTGCGATAATTCTGTATTGTTTTCCATAGTGCTGGATAAAATCAGACCAGGTTTCTGCTCTTCCCCCTCTTCCATGAAGACAAAGAATAGTTGGCCCTTTGGTTTTTGTATCAAAATAAAACATGTCAATACTCTTCAACTTAGCAATGGTTCTGTAGATTTTTGTTTTTCCCATATCGTTCCTCCTTTATTTGTCTTAATTCAATAATGTTTCCTCACTTACTTATCAGGTTCATTCCTCACAAATTACGACTGCGTCCTTATTTAATATTATACCAGTAAATTCCACATTCACATAGTTCTTAGATTGGGTAGAAATTCAACTTTTTACCCAATTATTGTCTTAGCGGGGGTTTTGTCGGAAATGTTGGTGACACCCCTTAAAGAATTGTTGGCTATGCATACTGATTCAATGACAAAAAAACACGCCGTTTACCTGTTTGAGTCTTCATGGAAAAAGAAATATACAGACAGAGGTATCCGAAAAATCTTGACCAAATACTCTGAAGAAGCAGGGTTGGTACAAAATCTATCTCCACATCAATTACGGCACTTTTTGTTAACTTGGCTAAAAAAGCAAGGCATAGACGATGCGCTTATTCAACCGTATTCTGGTCACCAGAGCCGAAAATCATTAGAAGTATATTCAAAGTTATCCATTACAGATGCGCAAGCAGAGTATAACGAGGTTATTAATAAATTCCCAATATAAACCATGTATTTGCGGGTGGTGACAGCTTCGCTGGTACTACCCCAAGATGTAAAATTACAGCCATAATAAAAGCCAGGATACCACGAGAAGTGGCTTTCCTGGCTTGTATTTTTAATAGGTTGATCCAGTAAAAGTAGTAGGAGCATCCATCTTTCAGGAAAAAAACAATGTAAGTAAAGATATTTTTCTCCGTTTTTGTAAAAATCTTTAAGGTAGGACAGTTTTTATTAGACAGGTTATTTCCTTTTTTTTACTTAGCTTGTGTTAGTGTTATATTATAACTGCCATGGTCAAATTACCACTGTTAAAATCGGAAAAGGAGGAAAAAGTTTTGATAGAAAACGGGCACCACGAATTTATAGAAAACAAAACACTTCAAATACACAGCGGAATTCTTAGTCTAGCTGCCGCATCAAAAATTATTGGCATTCCCGCAAATCCCTTTCAAATTAATCATATTTTAGGGCTATCAAATACATCTAAGCTGGACACGGCTACTATTTTGCAAGGTGCTAAACATCTTGGACTTAAAGCAAGAGAAACAAAATCCTCGTTAGAAAGGTTAGTAAAATTACCTTTTCCGGCCATTATTCCTTTTAAAAGCGGCCAATATGTAGTATTAGTAAAAGCAGACGATTCAAAAATTTTCATATTAGATCCGCATAAATTAATAGCACTAAGTTTTGAAACTTTTAGAGATAATTGGGATGGAACACTTATTTTAATAGCAAAAAAGTTAACTCTAAAAAATATACAAGTACCGTTTCAATTAGGTTGGTTTATTCCCGCAATTTTAAGATATAAGAAATGTTTCTTTGAAGTTATAATTTTATCTTTTCTCTTACAGTTCTTTGCAATTATTATGCCTATATTTTCGCAAGTTCTCTTTGATAAAGTTCTCGTTCACCGGGGTTTTTCAACTCTTGTAGTTTTAGGAATAGGAATGCTTATTATTAATATTTTTGAATCATTTATAAATGGTATAAAAACTTATTTATTATATCATACAACAAGTCGTATCGATGTTATTTTAGGTTCTAATTTATTTAGACACTTAATGGCATTACCACTAAGATACTTTGAACTCCGGCGAGTAGGAGATACTGCAGTGAGATTTCGAGAGTTGGATAATATCCGCCAGTTTATTACAAGTTCTTCTATTGTCGCGGTGCTAGATCTCTTATTTAGCATTATCTTTTTAATTGTTATGCTTTGTTATAATAGCGTTTTAACTCTACTAGTTTTAATAGCTTTAATATTATTTATTGTGTTATATGTAATTGTTACCCCTATTTATCGAAAACGACTTAAGCACAAATTTAACTGCGGAGCAGAAAATCAAGCATATTTAATAGAAGCTATCACAGGCATACAAACTATAAAAACCTTAGCCTCTGAGCCACGATTTTCTAACACATGGGACATCAATTTAACAAATTATGTACGAGCTTCTTTTAACACAACGATAATTTCCATAATTGCATTTAACATAGGTCAATTTCTTCAAAAAACAACTAATCTAGCTATTCTTTGGGCAGGTGCTTATTTAGTAATGATAGATTGTAAAATGAAGTGCGACAGTTAAATAACAATAAATAGCTCACAGAG
>NZ_JAJHJB010000045.1:0-36030 GCF_020819555.1 Pelosinus baikalensis | reverse complement strand
CCCGCAACATCCTCATTACAAGTGAGGTGCTCTACCAGTTGAGCTATTCCAGCATTTCCTTTGACAAGATTAAATTATATCACACTTTTTATCTTTTGTAAATAGTGTTTTTCTATGTTTTTTCCACCTGTCAACTGCTGCTTAAATAATATATTACATTTTCATTCTCCTGTCAATGTTTTTTCTTGTAGAGAGGCAATCCAATTGTCACCATTGCCGCTTTACAAGAAAAAATAATAATAGGATATGGCAGCTACTATAAAGCGATAGTAGGCAAAAGAAGCCAAGGTAGACTTATTTAGAAATTTAATAAACCAAATGATTGATATGTAGGCTACAACAAAAGCAACTGCAAATCCAATGGAAAACATTTGTACATCAGCTATGTTCAACTTATCCCAAACTTTTAATAAATCATATATACAGGCTACTGCCATAAGAGGAACAGCGATAATAAAGGAAAATTCAGCAGCAGCACTACGGCTTAACCCCAGAAGAAGTCCTCCAGAAATAGTAGAACCTGAACGAGAAAAACCAGGCCATAGAGCTAGCACTTGAAACAGCCCTACAAAGAAAGCTTGCTGCAATGTTATTTTATCAACATCCGTAGTTACAGGGCGCTTTGCTACTTTCTCAGCAACTAACATAAAGATGCCTCCTACAACTAAGCCAATAATAACCGTAAAAGGCGAAAACAGATATTCTTTAATTGGCTTATGTAATAAGTATGCAATGCCCATAACTGGAATAACACCAGCCAAAACATGTTTAATGGACAATCCATTGCCAAAAATATTTAACTGTTGCGGTTTTAACATACGAGAAAATTTCTCTTGATATAAGAAAAGTACCGATAAAATAGCACCTAACTGAATAAATACTTCAAAAACACTAGCCTTTTCTCCTTCAAACCCCAACATACTTCCTGCTAAAATCATATGTCCAGTAGAAGAAACGGGCAGATACTCTGTCACACCTTCCACAATACCAATTATCACAGCAATTAAATTTTCATTCATTCCACCACATCCTTATTTATTAAAATAACCATAAATGTTATTATATCGCAAAATTAATGTAAAGCACACCCTTTTTGTTAAAAAAGGTTTCTAAAAGCACAAGAAAAACGCTACGCGTCCTTTAAAAAATCGATAAAGCGAATGGAACCACAAAGACGCAAAGGACACAAAGGGGTTTTATTTATTTTTTCGTGCACTCCTTTGTGTGCCGCGTTAGCGGCATTGTGCCTTTGTGGTTCATAAAATCTCATCTTTTTCGCACCTAAAAACTTATACTTCTATGTCTTACAAGAAAAACGCTAAGCATCCTTCTAAAACATATAAAACGAATCGAACCAAAGAGGCACACAAGAACACTGAGAAAAGATAAATAGGGTTAAAAACCTCTGTGTTCAACGTTCCCCTAAGCTTATAAATTCTACTATCAAGCACAAAAAGGAAAGGGATCTAAAATAAATCCCTTCCCTTGCTTATCTCCATTCTTTACAATTAATCTAACAAATATGCAAATCGCTTCACAAAATCATCAGGATCTACATTAATTGTCAATGCCATTTTTTTCAAATCTGCTTGAGAGTATAAATCATCCTTTTCCAAGCGAATCATATATTCTCGAGCAATTCGGTATTGAACAGATTGTACATTTACCATACGAACCTGAGTTTTCTTTGTTCTCATATCCAGTATTCCCTCAAAAGGAATCGGTACAATTTTATTATTTTGAATGGTAATAAGAGCATCTGTCCCATTATTCTTTAAGAATTCAAAGGCAGCAAACCCCAAATCGCGCGTATATTCGATATCAAATGCATTAGGAGAAGCACAACGCAATTCATAACCGATTTCTTTACCAACAATGGTCATTTTCAGCCCTAAATCGGCAAGATTTTTCACAACTGCCTGTTTTAGCAACTCAGGGAAATTCAACTCTGTATAGCGAATATGTCCATGTTCATCAAAACATGTACAATCCAGCTCCTTTAGATCTTCCACTGCTATTTTCTCCACTAATCCTTCAGCAATAACAGCCACGCCATAATTGCGTTTCCCTGCCAGTCGTTTAATAATGGAACCAACTAAAATATCAACCAGCATCTGCAATCGAATGGTTTTATCCCCAAATTCTTCTGGAATAATCGTCAGTGTAGCACCTGAACTCTTCCCGATGCCTAAGGATAGATGTCCGGCTGTGCGCCCCATGGCTATGGCAAAATACCAGCGATTTGTAGTTTTCGCATCTTCCATTAAATTCGTAACCAGCTGACTCCCTAACGCCCGGGCTGTTTCAAAACCAAAAGTAGGAATCCCCTCTGGCAGCGGTAAATCATTGTCAATCGTTTTAGGTACATGCACTACCAGAAGATCAATCTCCAGCACCCTCCTGGCATATTCCGCTACCTTACAAGCTGAATATGCAGTATCATCCCCCCCAATCGTTACTAAATGGGTAACACCCATTTCAATTAATGTATTTACTACATTTCGCAAATGAGCTTCACTCTTAGTCGGATTGGCTCTGGCTGTTCCTAATATGCTGCCGCCATCAAGATGTATCCGGCTAACCATGTCTATGGTTAAGGGCACTACATGTTTCTCCCCATTACACAAATGAGTGTAACCTTCATAGATTCCCATCACATTCCATCCATTTTTTATGGCTTCAATGGTGACTGCACTAATTACACTATTCATGCCAGGTGCCGGACCACCACCACACAAAATTGCTATCGTTTTTTTTGTTTCTAACATACTGTACTGTCCCTCCATAAATTCGTAATTATTATTTTTACCTTTAGAACTTTATGTCTAGATTAAGTAAAGTATTCATCCTATTCATGCATTCATAGGATTCCTCCTATCTCTACAAAATTCATTGGGTATATTTTTCTTAATTTTCTCACTTTTTAGTTTTCTACATCTGTAATAAAATTCCTTTTCAAAAAGTAAAACAATTTTAATCGCGACCTTTGCGGTTCACGATATAATTTTTTTTGCACATAAAAAAAGATTTGGCCTAGGCCAAATCTATCAGGTCACAAAGAATATTTCATTTTTATGTGCAGAATGAAACAAGCTTGTGTATTCCATAAAAATAGAAAAACAAAGCTTTAGGCTAAGTTTTTCTTATAGATTTCAATCATTGTTTTTATCACCATAACCACTCAATCCTTGGGTTTCTTTGCCAAATCCCGCAAGACCCTTGTACATATCTTGAATATCACTGTCATCTCCACGGTTATCCAAGTATCTCTCCAATTTACGTTTTACGCGTTGAAGAGCATTATCAATTGACTTGACATGACGATCCAATTCTACAGCTATTTCCTGATAGGATTTTCCATCAAGATAAGCCATGAGTACTTTCCACTCAAGATCGCTTAAGATCTCTCCCATTTTTTCTTCAATATCAATAAATTCTTCTCTACTAATGACCAATTCCTCAGGATCGGATATTTTAGAACCTGATAATACATCTAACAACGTTCTATCTGAATCTTCATCGTAAATCGGTTTATTTAAAGATACATATGAATTCAAAGGTATATGCTTTTGTCTGGTAGCTGTTTTAATCGCCGTAATGATCTGGCGCGTCACACAGAGTTCAGCAAAAGCGCGAAAAGAAGAAAGCTTATCAGTACGAAAATCACGAATAGCCTTATATAATCCAATCATTCCTTCTTGGATAATATCTTCGCGGTCAGCGCCAATCAAAAAATATGACCTAGCTTTCGCCCGAACGAAATTGCGATACTTGTTAATCAAGTAGTCGAGTGCGATTGTATTATCACTTTCTTTTGCATCAAGCACAATTTCTTCGTCACTCATATTTTCAAATGAGCCATACAAATCGCATTGAGTATTAAAACGCATCGCATCGCCCCCACTTTCAAATTGCCACACATTCACAAAAAGAAAATGCACTAAAGGATTAGTGCTCTAAGTTATGTGTACATGCCACTTCAAAGCAAATTATACCTCACAGCTCTCTATTTCGTCAAGCTTAACTTGTCCAACTACACCCGTTTACGTAGTTCATGTAAACGTTGAACCACATCACTATTTAAGCGACTCTCTAATTCATGCCGTCTGTAGGTAAGCTGTGACTCACTAAAACCATCTTTGATTAGCTTATTCACTTTCTTCACATCTTGTAAAAGTTCCCTGGCAGAAATGCGATATGCTCCAGCTCCTAATATAACCATTTGTTCCACCCAATCAGAGGTAACCACATACACCAGCTTTCGCTGCCGCACCATATCATATGCCATTCTTTCGATATGACTATCGGCAGTTTCGCCCTCTTGCGTATAGATGACGGATACTTGTCCAACAAGATTCTCAAATACTGCAGCGCCGCTTACTGCATTTGCATCAAAAATAATCGTAACAGCCAAATCTTGAAAGGCACCATAACTGGCCATCATATCAATTAATTTATCCCGAGCGTCTTCCAAATTATCTTTGCGAGCACTCAATTCCGGCCAAGCATGAATTACATTATACCCATCAACCAATAGAATGTTTTTCATAAAAATCTCCCATAGCCTCTGCCTAAACTGCATTCTAAATGTATTTACTAGTCCATATGGTTATTTCGATTTTTGCTTCTTATCAGTCTTGTCAACCGTAGGAGGCATCTTCTTACCTACTTTGACTATCGTATCCTCTCCCAGATATACATCTTTTGACAATACTTCTTTGGAAATCTGCCGTCCCTTTGACCATACGACTCTGAGAGTTGTTAATGCATAACCCGGTCTTCCTTCTTGCTCTACCAGTGTTTCCCCCAAATATAAATTATCATCCTCTTTCTTGACAATTATTGGCGGAATCGTTTTCTGACTCTCATGCTGAATTTCTACCTTTTCCACTAAAGGATGCGGCCCCAAAATTCCAACTACCAATTTATTATCCTCTACCTCTGCCAGAATCAATAAGGGCTCTTTAGTATTATTCATAAACTGAAAATCCAGTGCACCATATGCAACTGTAGCATCCCGACCTAAGGGTACATAGCTAAGAGGCTTCGAATGATTGGATCTTTCAACAATTTTTAAATTTGCTAAAAGAACAGCATTATACAGCGTAGAAGAAACTTGACATATTCCTCCGCCAATGCCTGGAACAAATTCACCATCTACAATTTCTAAAGCTTCTTTGAATCCATACTCTTTTTCTCGTGGTCCTACTATTTCGTTAAAAGAAAAAATCTTTCCAGGATATACGATGGTTCCATTGGTGTTCAAAGCAGCTAATTTGATATTGTCTGTACGGTTGGCGTCTCCACTATTAAAAGTTGTCGTATAACTGCTCAAGATTTCCTTCATGCCTGCATTTGTAATATCTTCCATAGTTACTTTCGGGTGGATTACTTTCACTGGCAAGGTTATCTCAGCGCGATTCGATGTTTTGAATGCATCTAGAATCAGTGGACGCAAAGCATCACGATCCAAAGCATATCCTAGTTCATGAGGAACAATTGTCCCGGTCCACAAATTAATAACCGCATTACGAGGCGGACGATCAATCGCATCTTTCCATTGCTGGATTAGACTTTCTAGCTTGACTTCATTATACTTGATGGTTAGAAGGATAGGATAGCCCTTTTCCCAGCCATTCTTAATATTTTGTACTCTTTCCCACCAAGAACCACGCCGTCCATAATTCCAAACTTGATCCAATGTAGCATCCGCATCAATGCCCAAGTCAATATTGTCAGCATCTACATTTGATTTTATATCACCATACTGCACTACAATTGATTTCTTATGATACTGAGTTTGCCATGATGACAATAATTGAACTACCTCTTCCCGACTATATCCGCCAATATCCACGCCTTCTAGTATTACACCTTTATATACCTTAGGATACCAAGAGAAAAGGATAAGAACTATGACCAAAATCCCCAGCGCGGTCATTCCTAACCACGTTTTCTTCACTTATTTTTCATCTCCCGCTGTCTGACAACCTCATATAAAAGTAAGGAACAGGCAACGGAGGCGTTCAAAGAACTTATTTTACCATGCATGGGAATTCGGACTACAAAATCACAATGTTCTTTGGTCAAACGTCCCATCCCCTTGCCCTCATTGCCTACAACGACAACAATGGGTCCTGTCAAGTCTGCTTCATAGTAATTTTTTTCTCCATCCATATCTGCCCCGACAATCCACATTCCTGCTTTTTTTAATTCTTCCAAGGTTTGCGAAACATTGCCAATTCTGGCTACTGGTACATATTCTACTGCACCAGCCGAGGTTTTAGCCACAGTACTTGATAAAGGACAGCTGCGCCTTTTTGGCATCAATACACCATGTACGCCTGCGGCATCAGATGTACGTAAAATAGCTCCAACATTATGAGGATCTTCTAATTCATCCAATAGTACAAGAAAAGGCGTTTGGTCTGGTGCTGTCGCTTTGGCTAAAATATCATCCAGTTCAGCATAGGCTACTGGTGGTATGCTAGCTACGATTCCCTGATGCTTTTGTCCGTCTGTCATCCCATCTAACTTGTTCATTTCTACCTCTTGTATGATAAGCCGCCTCTCACGAGCCAAGGCAATCACTTCACGAATCGACCCTTGTCTTTCTCCTTTTGCTACGAATATTTTATTGATCGGACGACGACTTTTTAAGGCCTCCATCACACTATTACGCCCCATAATAAACTCTTCTGATTCAGCCATTATATATCCCCTTCCATTTATCATTTAACGACATCTATTTTTCCCTTTTTTGCTGCTAGGTATGTGTACCGATCATTTTCTCATAACTAAATTACACCATGGGAGCAAAAAATCCTGCTTACATACTCTATCCACATGGCAATCGTCAAGAATAGATACAAAATGAACCACAAAGACGCAAAAAGAACACAAAGGGGTAGATCTGTTACTTCCTTTGTGTACCGCGGCAGCGGTATTGTGTCTTTGTGGTTCATTTCATTTTTCAAACTATTTTTTAGCACTCCCTTGCATAGCTGCTAAGCGACCACAAGTTAGCTCACCTTCACCACAGTAATTGCTGGTTATACAAGTTGGTCCTGCTTTCTTAAAAAGAAGGGGAGCAATTTTTTTTACTTCCTTGAGCATAAGTTCTGCTAAACTTCTAATTTCCCATTGTGCTCGTGCGCAACAGCGCAATTCAAAAAAATGCAATAAGGTTCTAGCATTCATCGTTACTACAATTTTAGTTTCCGCAGCATTAGCTAGACAATATCTTGCATCTTCCTTGTGAACCCCTAATTCTACCAATTCATTATATGTACTTTGAATCGTCCCCATCAATTTTTCAAACTTTGCTTTAGCAAGTTCATTAGCTGCTATAGCAGGAGGCATAATATATTCAAAATCATGTTCACTAACATAACGCTGAGATTGCTGCGAATAAGAGGCTATACGATGACGAACCAGCTGATGAGTTAGCACCCGGGATACGCCTTCAATTGCAAAGGTAAAACTTACATGTTCTAATGTGGATAGATGTTCCATTTCGACAATCTTACTTACCAATTTCTCCACCTGGGTATTCGACATATTTTCCACTAATTCCTCTGCCCCAACTGGTGAATAGCAAAGTCTTGCAGACATTGCTACCATTCGTTCTGGCTCAGGAGTATGAGATATCAATTTTACTTTCATTTCTTTTCCTCACTATTCTTGGCAGCCTTTGTCATTTCCCGGGAAATAACAGCAAATGCTTTTTCCACAAGTTCTGACAAACGCTCGTAATTTTTTCCTAAATATAAATAACCTAACAACGCCTCAAAACCTGTACTATTACGATATTCGGCAACAGTAGCACTTTTGGGAACTGTTGATTTCGCGTTCCGTCCTCGTTTGACAATGCTCATTTCCTGCTCAGTTAGCTGATTTTCCAAGGACTGATACGCTACCGCCTGCATGGTGGCTGATACGATTTTAGAGTCGAGGGTATGTAACACCCGTACTTTATTTTGCTCGTAAGCCAGCAATGTTGTACGCACATAGAGCGTAAAATATGCATCACCCACATAAGCAAGGACCAAAGGGTGTAAACGCTCCACAGGTACATTTTTATATTTTATAGGGGGAGGTCCTTCCCCCTCGTTTTCTTGAAAGACATTATTCAGCAAAAATTGGAACTGATCAAATTTCATCGTTTTTTCCACCTAACGCCTTGAGAAGAATCTTCTAAAATAATTCCCACTGCCCCTAGGCTATCACGAACTTTATCGGCTACCGTCCAATCCTTATTCTGCCTAGCATGTTGCCGAATCTCAATGATAATATCCATTAATTGCTCTACCAACTCTTGACTGTCATCCACCTTACCCGTCTGTTCCTGCACAAATATTCCTATAATATTCGCCATCATAAAATAAGTTTGGCGAAGAACAATATAGCCTTCAGTAGTGTGCTGTACTTTTCCAGCAATCACACCATTATAATATACATTAATTTCCTTGGCTAAGCCAAACATTACACTAATGGCTAACGCCGTATTAAAATCATCATCCATAGCTTTACAGAAGTCTTCTTCTGCCTGCTTTGTCACTTTTACCAATTCATCAGCTTTATTTTCATTTGCAGCATCTGGCAGTTTTTCCAATTGCAGCACATTTTCCACAGCAGTACGTAATCTCTCTAAACTACGCTGCGCTTCTGATAAACGCTCATCACTAAAATCAAGAGGGCTGCGATAATGTGTAGACAGAACAAAAAAGCGTAATACTTCCGGAGAGTAATGCTCTAAAATATCTTTTACTAAAAAGAAATTTCCTAACGACTTACTCATCTTTTCTTCATTTACGGTAATAAAGCCATTATGAAGCCAATAGCGGACGAAAGGCTGACCTTCTTCCACAAAGGCTTCCGACTGGGCAATTTCATTCTCATGGTGAGGAAAAATCAAATCACTGCCACCGCCATGAAAATCAAAACTATTTCCCAAATATTTTAGAGACATTGCCGTACATTCAATGTGCCAACCTGGTCGCCCCTTTCCCCAAGGGCTCTCCCAGGCTGGCTCACCAGGCTTAGCACTTTTCCATAAGGCAAAGTCCATAGGATGGTGTTTGCGCTCATCTACATCCACTCTGGCGCCAGCTTTCATATCTTCAATGTCTCGACCGCTCAATTTCCCATAGTCATTAAATTTTTCCACACTGTAAAATACGTCACCGTCAACAATATAAGCATAGCCTTTTGCTACTAAACCTTCAACAATGTTAATAATTTCTGTCATATGATCGGATACCGTTGGATATATATCAGCCCGACGAATGTTTAATTTATCCATTACTTCAAAATAAGAGGCAATATAACGGTTAGCAATCACATCCCAAGTCACACCTTCGTTATTGGCGGCTTTAATAATTTTATCATCAACATCTGTAAAGTTTTGCACATGAAAGACTTCGTATCTACAGTGCTCAAGATAGCGTTTAATTACATCCCAAGTAATAAAAGGTCTGGCATTCCCAATATGCGGATGATTATAAGGCGTTACCCCACAGACGTACATCTTAACTTTGCCAGCCTCATGAGGTATGAACTCTTCTTTTTGCCTAGTCATCGTATTATATACTTTTAATGCCATTTTTCCTTAGCTCCTCTTCTAAAAGATTGATTCGTTCTTCCATTTTAAACATATGATGCTGCAAACACTGCAGCATTTCCTGCACTGGATCTGGTAAATCATCATGTTCTAAGTCAATAATCTCAACACCATTTATCTTTTTACCATTATGCCACACAATTTGCCCTGGAATACCTACCACGGTGGAATTAGGAGGTACTGTCTTTAAAACAACGGAACCTGCACCAATTTTAGAATTATCTCCTACTGTAAAGGATCCTAATACTTTTGCACCACTGGCAACTACCACATTATTCCCAATTGTAGGATGGCGTTTGCCTTTTTCTTTACCCGTCCCCCCCAAAGTTACTCCCTGGTATAATGTGACATTCTCCCCCACTTCCGCCGTTTCCCCAATAACAATACCCGTACCATGATCAATAAATAATCCTTCTCCAATAGTAGCGCCAGGGTGAATTTCGATCCCTGTTATAAATCGCGCTATATTAGAGATCATACGAGGAAAAACAACCCACCCTCGCTTATAAAAATAATGCCCAATGCGATGCAACCAAATCGCATGAAGTCCAGGATAACATAATAATACCTCCCACACACTTCTTGCAGCCGGATCACGTTCAAATACCACCCTAATATCCTTTTGTAACCGTGCAAACATAAGATGTTCCCCCCTCTTAATATAAAGAAGACTTGATTCAGATGGAGTTTTAACTCCATCTGAATCTTAGTCGCACTTATCCTTAGGACTTAGCCGCTCTTAACTCCCACTTGTAAGAGATGGGAGTCTTAGAGCGGTTTAGTCATCGGATAAAATATCAACAAAAAAAGACCACTATCTCGTACAGAGACAGTGGTCCGTGGTTCCACTCTGCTTAGGCACCAAAATGCCTCTTAGATGCACAATAACGGTTGCTACCGAATTGACCTACTATACATTCAGCCAACTTGTTCGTGGGTGCATTTTGGGCGTCTCTTTCCTAGTACCGCTCTCAGCCGGTGGCGTTACTTCTCTGGAAGGCAGATTTACACTTACTTTTCCCAGTCATTACATTTTTCTTATATATGTATGCAGTATCACCTGACTTGGTTACCCCATAAAGCGATAACTACTCAAGTTGTGCTTACTCTTCATTTTATCTTATTATGAAATTATACTAAGAGAGGGTAGGTGTGTCAATTAGATTTTAGCTAATGTACTAGTTATTCTGCTCAAGATTTTTTCTCTGCCAATTAAAGCAATAACTTTATCTAAATCCGGACCATGCATTTTACCCGTTACTACAACCCGCAGAGGCATAAAGACCTTTTTACCGCCTAATTTTAATTCTTTTGTAATACTTTTCAAAAGAGCCTTAACACTAGGAGCATCTACAACGTCTAGCCCTTGTAATTTTTCACAAAAGCTCTTGATAACAGCAGGAACATCTTCGTCGCGTAAAACCTCAGCAGCTTCCTCATTTTCAAATTCAACTTTTTCCGTAAAGAAAAGATCTATATGATTCACAATTTCTGCTGCATAACTAATATACTCTTGCAATAAAGCCACAACTTGCGTCAGCCATTCTCGATCTTTGGCAGATAACTCCTCACCAATATACCCAGCTTGTCTCAGATGAGGCAAAGCAAGTTCTGTAATTACTTCTGGAGTGGCTTTCTTAATATATTGAGCACTAATAAAATTTAATTTATCCACATCAAAAACTGCAGGATTTTTTGCTACTCGGTCCATAGAAAATTCTTCAATTAATTCTTCTAATGAGAAAAATTCTTTTTCCCCACCAGGCGACCAGCCTAAAAGAGCCAAAAAGTTTACAATCGCTTCTGGTAAGTAGCCTAAATTGCGATATTTCTCAACAGAAGTAGCACCATGACGTTTACTCATTTTCGTACGATCCGCACCTAAGATCAGCGATATATGACCAAATGTCGGTGGTGTAAAACCGAGGGCTTCGTATAATACGATTTGCCTAGGTGTATTCGATAAATGTTCTTCTCCACGAATTACATGGGTAATTTTCATTAACGCATCATCAATCACAACGGCATAATTATATACGGGAATACCATCTGATTTCACAATCACAAAGTCCCCCACACCATTTGAATCAAAGCTCACCGTATCCCGCACCATATCCTTAAAGATAATCTGCTTATTTTCTTGTACATGAAAACGTACTGTAGGCTTACGACCTTGGGCGATGAAATTATCCTTCTCTTCTTGTGTAAGATGCAGGCATTTGCCGCCATAATGAGGAGTCTCTCCCTTATCCGATTGCAGCTGACGTTCCTCATCCAGCTCTGCCTCACTACAATAACAATGATACGCTCTACCCTCATTTAATAATTGTTTTGTATAAGTGCGATATGTATCCAAACGTTCAGTTTGACGATAAGGTCCATATTCTCCGCCTACATCAGTACCTTCATCCCAGGTGATTCCCAACCATTTCAGTGCATCTTTAATATTTTCTTCTGATTCTTTTGTAGAGCGTTCTAAATCCGTATCTTCAATCCGCATAATAAATTTGCCATTATACTTTTTTGCCAATAACCAATTAAACAACGCCGAACGAGCGCCTCCAATATGAAAAGGACCCGTTGGGCTTGGTGCAAATCGCACTCGAATATCCTGCTGTAACATGCAAATTCCCCTCCAAAACGTCTTTCTAGCCATCATGTATATAGTTAGTTCCATATAATTCTAGCAGATTCTCTATATTTATGCAAAAAAAGCTTTTGGCACTCGTGGTCTTATACCCCAAGTGCCAACACTGCTGTTACTCCACTTTTATCACAAATAATCCATCTACCAAATCCGGGGCTATAAATGTCGTCCTTGCATTAGGAAATGCCGATACCGGCTTAGCACCATCACCTAAAATAGCCAGTCGCCAGACAATCTGATTGTTATACCAGAGTTCACCACATGTAGTACCATCTTCTTGACGTACAACATTTATATTCACCATATATTCTGCAGCCAATGCTGCACTCGGCCAGACTAATGCTGTTATCATAAGTAACATACATATTCTTCTGCGCATACATACTCCTCCTAGATTTATCATACTCTCTCTTAAAAACAACTACCTAATAGCACAAAACTATAAGCGTAGGTTAAGTAACAGGTTGAAGCGTTAGCTATGCTCATCCTTTGCCGTACTATAATGAGACTTTTCGAGAGACTACTATCACAATGCTACATAAAATCCAGATTATTTATAATATGTATCAATTCACAAATTTTATACAATTACCCCTTATTTCTACTTTGATTTTGTAAAAATACAGGAAAATATAAATGAATCGTGAATTATTTATAACAGGTAAACTTTAGCATTTTAAGAGCATTAATAGGAGGTAATAACATGAAAACTTATGTCAGATGTAAAGCCTGCGGATTCATTATGGACGAAAACCACGTTGAAGACCTATGTCCAGCTTGTGGCTTACCAAAGACAGTCTTTGAACCGTATACGAAGAAGATTTCTCCTCGCCGCACATTTATTATTGATCAGCATCTTCATCCGATCAGTGTGCATTTTCCTCAAGTCTTTATTGCCGTCATCCTTTTCATGCTAAGTCTTTCCTTCTGGGTAGAAGATCCACTGCGGGGCGAATTCCTTATCGCTGCTAAACTTTCCATCATCGCTTTCCCCTTCTCTGTACTACTAGGCTTTATTACAGGCTTAATCGATGGAAAAATTCGCTTTAAAAAATTAAAAACACCACTCCTAGTCCGCAAGGCAATTGTCGGTGCAGTCCTCCAGGTCTTATCCATTGCGGTCCTATTTTTATATCTCGCTAATGGCTTTACTACAAACAGCATGCTAATCATTATTGTACTGAGCATTTTATCTACTATTTGCGGTATTTACCTAGGCCGAGCAGGTTCTACCATGTTTAACTCCATGATGCCCGGCTAAATGACAATACGTAAGTAGAAGAAAACCTTTAACTCCGTCCTAAGAAATATAAAACGAATCGAACCACAAAGACGCAAAGGACACAAAGGGTTTTATTATATTTTTTGTGTACTCCTTTATGTGTACTCCTTTATGTGCCGCATCAGCGGCATTGTGCCTTTGTGGTTCATAGAATCTCTTCGTTTTTGCCTATAAACTAAAACTGCCAGCCCTTTTATCAGGCTGGCAGTTTTATGTTTATTATACTTGCAGGATCGATGCTACAGCATAGGCCGCAATGCCTTCTCCCTTACCTGCAAACCCTAATCCTTCTGTTGTAGTGGCTTTTACATTGATTTGCCCAATCTTAAGCCCAAGAGCAGCAGCAATATTACAATTCATTTCTGGAATATACATTGCCACTTTAGGTCTTTGGGCCACAATGGTCGCATCCAAATTATGCACAAGATAACCATGTTCAGCAATAATTTCTCCCACCCTCTTTAGCAAGAAGAGACTAGATACTCCCTTATATTGCATATCTGTATCCGGGAAATGCCTGCCAATGTCACCTAATGCTGCCGCTCCTAAAAGAGCATCTTTTATCGCATGTAACAATACATCTGCATCAGAATGTCCATCTAATCCTAATTCGTAAGGTACCTCTACACCACCGAGTATTAACTTGCGGTTCTCCACCAATTTGTGGACATCATATCCCATACCAACGCGCATCATTTCGTTGTTGTCACAACCTTTACTATCCAGAATACTCCTTCGTTCCTTTAGCAATGCCTCAGCTATTGTTAAATCCTCGGGAGTTGTAACCTTTAGATTATCGTAACAGCCGCATACAATCTTAACCCTTACGCCCAGTCTCTCAACAAGAGAAGCATCATCTGTACCAACAAAGTTATCCTGCTCAGCTTGCTCATATGCTTTACGTAATAAACGAGCATCAAACCCTTGTGGTGTTTGTACTGACCACAACTTGCGACGCTCTAGCGTACCCGTAACCCAGCCATCTTCATCTACCGTTTTAATTGTATTTTTTACAGCTACAGCAACTACAGCCGCCTTATGAACAACAGAAGCTTGAATGACGTTAGTAATACATTCTTCTGTTATAAGAGGTCTGGCACCATCATGCACTAGAATTGTTTTTGTCGTGTTAGGAACTACCTTGATAGCATTTGCAATAGAATGTTGCCGTTCTCTACCACCTGCCACGACTTTCCAAGGCTTAATCCCTGTCAAATTACATAGCATCGTTTGCACTTGATCCACTTCATCAGGGGCAACGACGACTACTAAATTATCCACCTCAGAACAGGCTGAAAAAGTTAGCACACTATGTAATAATACAGGCATATCAACGAGCGGCAAAAATACTTTATTGCCTCCCCTCATCATCCTTTTTCCCTGCCCTGCAGCTGGTATAATCACTGTAACCACTATATTATCCTGCCTTTCCCATAAATACATCATCACTTATTATATCTTATTGTTCGATTATTGTTGCCAAATAACCTCTTTTAAAGCAATAAATTACTTCTCCTTATTCTATTAGAAATTCTCCATCTTGCCAAGTCATAATACTTCCATTAGCCTAGCAATAAGAAAAATACTGCGTAATTCTTAAAGAATATAAAATGAACCACAAAGACGCGAAGGACACAAAGGATTTTATTTATATTTTTGCGCACTCCTTTGTGTGCGCGTCAGCGGCATTGTGCCTTTGTGGTTCATAAATATTTATATCATAAGAAAGTCAGAAAACCTTGCTTTACAAAAAAATGTCTTCGAGACTGTTCATCAACAGATCTCGAAGACATTTCCCGTTATTATACATGATTGCTTTAAGCGCCTTTTTCAATGCCTTTAGGCTTTGCAAAAATCATTCGTCCAGCAGCTGTTTGCAATACAGATGTTACTAATACTCCAATGGTATCCCCCATATGTTTCTTACCACTATCAACGACAATCATTGTGCCATCATCAAGATAGCCAACTCCTTGCCCAAGTTCTTTACCATCTTTTACAACATGTACAACCATTTCTTCTCCTGGCAATACTACCGGCTTAACCGAATTGGATAATTCATTAATATTCAAAACAGTTACACCTTGCAGTTCAGCAACCTTATTTAAATTATAATCGTTAGTAACCAGCTTACCTTTCATCAATTGAGCTAACTTAACAAGTTTTGCGTCCACTTCCGCAGTATCTTCAAAATCTTGTTCACTGATTTCTACATGCAACCCTAGCTCTTTCTGCATACGATTTAGGATATCTAAACCTCGGCGCCCGCGATTCCGTTTTAACGAATCAGAGGAATCAGATATATGCTGTAATTCTTCTAACACAAACATGGGAACCACAAGAACACCTTCAACAAAACCACTTTTACAAATATCAGCAATTCGACCATCAATAATAACACTGGTATCTAGGATTTTATAGCTTGGCTTCGTAATAATCTTTTCTTTCTGCCGCTCTTTTGTCTTCCAAGGAAAAACTGCCATTAACCCAATCATTTCTTCTCGTTTATGAATAGCAATATTCACTCCCAGATATCCCAAGATAATACTAATAATTCCAGGAACATAGCTACCAATAAGCGGAATATGCATAAATGCAGAACCAATTAAATTCGAAATGATCAAACCAACAGCCAGTCCTATAGAACCGGCAATAACATCAGATACTGGCATTTTATTAAGCCTGGCTTCTACCCAATAGGTAAACTGCCATAAATATTTAATAAAAAAGGGTGCCAATACATAACCAATAATCCCACCTACTACTCCACCAAAAACAGCTACCAAGATGGTAACGATTGTATCATCACTGCTAATAAATCCTACTTTTAAAAATTCGCCACTCAACATAGATGATAAAAAGGAACTGGTGCCTAGCCATTTTGCTGTCATCAAACCTGAAACAGCTGCTAATAACGTAATGACAAATCGCAAAATTTTGTCCAACAAACTTACACCTCCCTTACTATTTATTTATTATATAAGACTTTCTCCATTCCCACAAGTCTAGTATCACAACTAAGACCTTCTGGAAACATTATCTATTATACCCTAACATTAACAAAAAAATACGTCAGTTGCCTGGCGTATTTTCTTTCATTAACTCATCTATCCATTCTTCTATACTGCCTAAATCCTTACCACAAGCTAATACCAACTCACTTACCATAATTTTCCTAGCAGTTTCTAGCAACCTTCGTTCACCTGCCGAAAGCTTTTTTGCATTGTCCTGAAGAATAAGATTCCGTACTACTTCAGCCACTTCATAGATGCTGCCAGTTTTTATCTTTGTTAAATTTAAATTAAATCTTTTATTCCAACTAGCCGTTTCTTGTACCGAAGTAGCCCTTAATATATCCACCACTTTGCTAATTCCGACTTCGTCAATTACTTCTCTAAGTCCAATATTTTCTACATTCTTCATAGGAATCATCACTCTCATGCCACCGTAAGGCATAGTGAGAATATAATAATCTTGCAGTTGCCCAAACACTTCATGCTTTTCAATTGCTTCAATGACACCGGCACCATGCATGGGATACACTACTTTGTCCCCTATAGCTAACATAGCATCAACTCCTATAGTAGGTAGTATATCACAAATAAAAGACATTGTCAAAATTGTATATTTTAGCATAGCATATTAATTATTGTCAAATAAAATTTTGACCTCATAATCGATTTATTGAGGTTTATATCCCAATACCTCTGATTATATGCTTACTTTTGCCTGTAAAGAATATTTTGAAAATATTTATTATGTAATGATCACAGAATCAAATCTCCTAAAATTCAAATTCATGCCTGTACAAATATTGACAATCATAGAGTTAAGTTTATATAATTAACATCAAAGTGAGGTGTTTATTAATGGATGAGAAATGCTCTGATTTTCAAACCGCTGTAGATGACTATTTAATCCGTCATCGCAGTATTCTTGATATTATGACAAAATACCAAGAAGCAAGTGCCCGAGTAAATCGTGCTTTTGCCAAAACAGTTACCGAATGCGGCTGTGTCGCCGTAAATGCCACCCGCCAACAAGCACCTGCTGATATTGAATATAGTGACTTAAAGCAATTTATGTCTTCCCATTTATCAGGTGAACCTTGCGAACAATGTAAAGAAGTACTTACTAAAGAACTCGGTCATAGTTTATTTTATCTAGCTGCACTTTGCAATTTATCAGGAATTAGTCTCAATGAAGTGATGCGCAGGGAATGCAACACCGTTACTACTTTAGGATTTTTTCATCTATCCTAATCGTAAATTACAAACACTTCCTTCGAAGATAAAACCTTTAATTTTACAGTGAACACGACTATTATAGTCGTGTCTTTTTTATTACATAAAGGACTTACCATGAGGACATGATACAACTATGATGAGGTTATTTATTACAGATAATGAGGTGGTATCATGCATTTTTTTCAAGCATTAGTTTTTCTATTTCTGCTTTTTTCGACTTTTTCTCCTTGTACGCGGGCAGCTTTTTCTCCTGCTATTGATGAGCTGGAATCAGGATATAATACAATTGTCGATGAGAATGATCAAATTATTTTGCAGTCAGGATTGGTCCTTCATGTGGGTGATCGATACATTAGTGAGGATAATAAGTTGTATGAAATTACCACAATAGAGGGTTCATTAGCAAAAGCTCGTTATATAGAATCCGAACCCACTCTTTCTTTAGAAACGGAGCTTATTACCGTGCAAGGAGCAGCTGACAGCAACCAGCCAATCATTGCCATTTATCATACTCATACCGATGAATCTTATATTCCCACAGATGGTAACTCAACGACTCCTGGCGAAGGTAGTATTATGAAAGTCGGTGATCGTTTTAGCAGCCGTCTCAAAGAACTAGGGTATCAGCCCCTTCACAATAAAACACTGCATGAACCTCATGATGCCAATGCTTATCAACGCTCTAGACGTACCTTTATGAAACTGCTCGAACGCCAGCCTGCCGCCCTTTTTGATCTCCATCGTGACAGTGGACCTCTTGCATTTTATAAGACAACCATTAATGGACAAGATGCCGCTAAAATTTTATTAGTTGTGGGTCGGCAAAATCAAAATCAAGCCACTACTCTCCAATATGCAAAAAGAATAAAAGCAAATGCGGATAAAACGTACAAGGGATTAATACGAGGTATCTTTATGGCCCGCGGTAATTATAATCAAGATTTAAATCCTCGTTCTATGTTGCTAGAAATGGGAACCCAATATAATACGCGAGAAGCTGCAGAACACAGCGCTGCTTTATTTGCTGATATCCTTCCTTCCATTATTACTCCAAAGCCACTTCCTGCTTCTCCCACACCAAAAGCAGCAGATACGACGATACCTGGTACTACTTCCTCAAATGATACAGGCAATGGTGGAAATACGATTACAGAGACTTCTGCCGGGAATGTCGCAAATATACAAGATGCAGGTATCACGGTTAGCAATATTCTATCCATTATCGGAGCTGTGCTGCTTGGCATTATTGCGTATCTCTATCTTAGTACCGGCAATTGGCAAGAAGCAAAAAATAAACTACATAAATTCTATAAATATGAATTTACTAACTTTCTTGGACCACGCAAAAAAAGAAAAGATTAGGGGGTGTCTTCAAACTAGGGGAATGATCAATGACGAGTGAATTTTGTGCCAAACAAGGAAAAAATTTGTAGGAATAATGGTCCTTATTTCAAAAATTTTTAACGAAGTATGGTGCAAAATGCGCCGTCAGTGAACGTTTTGATAGTTTGAAGACACACCCTAACTATACATCATCGAGGAGTTGTCATCATGATACAAAAACATCGATTTACGGTGTTAGCCGGAATTGTAATATTTTCGGCTCTGATTATCTTTAGTTTTTTACATCTATTACCGTTGAACATCTTTTCGATTCAGCAAAAACCGGAACCTGCGCCTCAGAAAGTCTATGATTATTATTTCATTTTAGATGAAGCAGATGGGCATAGTTTAATGTATGTACCTTTAGTGGTAAGCGTTGGGGATGAAATCTTAACGGAAGAAAATAAACTGTATCAAGTAGTAAAAATCGAAGAAAACCGAGCCTATGCTCGGTTTGTAAAAGATATAAAATTAGATAAGTATAAGAAAAAATAGATAATATCGTTACTATGTGGATTCTTAGTTTTTACATATTACGATCCAACAATGCTTGTTCTCGCACTCGTTTTAAACCATCTTTTATTGTTTTTGCTCTAACTTCGCCAATTCCTTCTACATCATCTAGTTCAACAATCGTAGCATTATAAATACAAGGCAATGTTTTAAAGTGAGTTACTACGTTTTCCACAATGGACATTGGCAAACGAGGAATTCGCCTTAGTACTCGAAACCCATGAGGCACCACTGGAACATCTAAAATATTCGGCGTAGCTCCATAACCTAAAATGCGGCAAATGGTATAAGGCTCTAAATTTTCCTCCGGTAATACAGCCAATTGTTCTCGTACCTCTTGTACTTGGCATCCATTAAAACAATAATCTTTAAGCAATAGCTCCATATCATCCTGCTCTGCCATCAACTCTTCTAATTGCATACTTACCAGGCGACCTTCACTGCCTAATTCAATGACATGGCGCTCGATCTCCATTGCAATACGACTCACCTGCTCCACGCGAATAATAATTTCCGCCACATCTAATAATGTTACAAAATCTTCAAACTCTAAGGCACTTAAATTGGTCAAACTCCGCACTAATACTTTGCAATATTTCTCCAATGTCTGCAACGCTTGATTGGCACGGCTTAAACTTACTGTAATATCTTTTAAGGTATACCGTAAATCACCTAGATACATGGTAATTAAATTCCGTCTTTGTGAAATAGCAATCACCAAACCTCCGGTTTGTTTAGCAACTCTTTCCGCAGTACGGTGCCTTGTACCTGTTTCTGTCGTAGGAATCCTCGAATCTGGCACCAATTGGGCGTTGGCATATATAATATGCTTAAGATCAGAAGATAAAATCAACGCCCCATCCATTTTCCCCAATTCATAAAAACCTGCAGGAGTATACTCACAATTTAGTGAAAATCCACCATCTACTACATCCAATAAAGGCTGATTATTACCTACTAATACCAAGACCCCCATCTTGGCCCTTAAAATATTCTCCAAACCTTCTCGCAGCGGCGTGCCAGGAACTAATTTTTTAATCGTTTTTACAAATTTTGCATCCCATAATTTATCTTGCCGCTTTTTCGTCATAGAAATACCGCCTCCATTGCTTCAATTACATTACTAACCCCAACTATTTTTAATCCTTGCTGACGTATTTTGAGTCCTGTTAAATTACCCGCTGGGATCACAAATCTTTTAAATCCCATGGTAGCGGCTTCACTGATGCGTACATCTACTCTTGACACCATACGTACTTCACCTGTTAGGCCAACCTCTCCCATAACCACCGTATGGGCATCCAACGATATGTTGCGAAAGCTGGATGCTACCGCAAGAATCACTGCTAAATCCGCAGCGGGTTCCGTTACTTTAATACCACCTACGGCGTTCACATAAGCATCCTGATTTCCTAGCATCAAACCTACTCTCTTTTCTAGCACTGCCATTAAGAGAATCAATCGATTATAATCAAAGCCAACCGCCATACGCCTAGGCATACCAAAGCAAGTAGTGCTGACCAAAGCTTGGATCTCGATCAACAAGGGTCTAACACCTTCCATACAGGCTAGTACTACAGATCCTGGAGCGCTTTCTGGCCTCTCGGATAACAGCAGCCCTGAAGGATTTTTAACTTCCATAAGTCCATCTTCCTCCATGGAAAAAATTCCGCTCTCATGGGTTGAGCCAAATCGATTTTTGATGGCACGAAGTACACGGAAAGCATAGGTTTTCTCACCCTCAAAATACAATACAACATCTACCATATGTTCTAGAATACGGGGACCGGCAATATTCCCCTCCTTTGTTACATGACCAATAATAGCAATCGGAATACCAGTTTCTTTTGCTAAGCGCAATAACTTTCCTGTAGATTCTCGTACTTGTCCCACGCTTCCTGGAGCTGAAGGAATTTCTGGACTATACATCGTTTGAATCGAGTCAATAATCATTAAGGCAGGTTTTAGCTGATTGGCAGAAAGTGCAATTTCATCTAAATTCGTCTCTGTCATGATCAATAACTTATCACTTAATTTATTCAGACGCTCAGCTCGCATTTTTGTTTGAGCTGCCGACTCTTCACCAGAGACATATAAGACACTGCCATAGGTCTGACTTACACTACAAGCCACTTGCAGCAGCATTGTAGATTTTCCAATACCAGGATCACCACCAATCAGTATAAGAGCTCCAGGAACAATCCCCCCGCCTAATACACGATCAAATTCTCCTACCCCCGTTGTGAGTCTAGGCACAGCAAAATTGTCCACTTCCGTAATTGGACGCGGTTTAGCGCCATTGCTGGTACTATGACGTTTTTTCCCATCTTGCCTGCTAAGTGTTTCCTCCACCATACTATTCCACGACTCGCAACCTGGACAACGTCCTAACCATTTCGGTGAATCTGCACCGCACTCTTGACAAACAAAATGAATTTTAGCTTTAGACAAATTATGCTTACCCCTTCCGAATATCTACAATACCACATAACTAAGAGCATTTTATAACATGCACTATATCGTTGCTATTATAAAATGCTCTTCGTGCTATTTCTTTTATTTTCCTGCAATAACTTACAAGATTTGTTATTTTTTCATCAATTTTACTTTTCCATCTGCATCAACATCAATTAAAACCGTGTCACCTTTGATTACTTGATGACGAAGCATTAATTCGGCGATTTCATCTTCGACTAATTTTTGAATGGCTCTTCTTAAAGGTCTTGCACCATATGCATAGTCCCGCCCCTCTTTTACCAATTCCGCCTTGGCCTTGTCGCTGCATTCTAAGTAAAGCGTATTGTCCTCTAGACGCTTACCTACATCCTTTAACATAATATCCACAATGCTGGTAAGTTCTGTATCAGTCAGACTACCAAATACAATCATTTCATCAACTCGATTGATAAATTCAGGACGGAAAGTACGTTTTACTTCCTCCATCACTCTATTCTTGGCATTCTCGGCTTCATTATTCATTTTATCATCCGCTAAGAATCCTAGCATAGTATTATCTCTACGCAAATGCTTTGCCCCTACGTTAGAAGTCATAATAATGACCGTATTCTTAAAATCTACCTTACGACCCTGACTGTCAGTTAATCTGCCGTCTTCTAAAACCTGCAGTAAAATATTAAATACATCATAATGGGCTTTTTCAATTTCATCTAATAAAATAACTGCATAGGGTTTACGTCTAACTGCATCTGTTAACTGTCCGCCCTCATCATATCCAACATAACCAGGAGGAGCACCAATCAAACGAGAAACGGTATGTTTCTCCATGTACTCTGACATATCTAATCGAATCATAGAACTTTCATCATTAAACAAAGTAGCAGCCAATGCCTTCGCTAACTCTGTCTTACCAACACCTGTTGGTCCTAAAAAGATAAAGGAACCAATGGGCCGTTTCGGATCTTTAAGACCAGCTCTAGCCCGGCGTACTGCCCTAGCTACCGACTTAACTGCCTCATTCTGTCCAATCACTCTTTTATGCAGTTCCTCTTCCAAATTCAGCAGCCGTACCGCTTCTTCTTGGGCTAACTTTTCAACAGGAATGCCCGTCCAAACAGCTACTATATGAGCAATCTCTTCACCCGTAACCACAAGCTGTTCATTCCCCTGCTGTTTCCACTCTTTTTGCTTACTTTCCAGTTCATTTTTCAACCTTTTTTCTTCATCTCTAAGATGAGCGGCTTGCTCATACTCTTGTGCTGCGATAGCAGCTTCTTTTTCCGTCTGCAATTGTTTTAATGCCTTTTCTAACTCTTTCACATTGGAAGGTGAAGAAAACGTTTTAAGACGGACACGGGCTGCTGCCTCATCCATCAGATCAATTGCCTTATCTGGTAAAAATCGATCGGATATGTAGCGGTGAGACAAGGTAACTGCCGCTTCAATTGCTTCATCCGTAATACTAATTCGATGAAAGGCTTCGTATTTATCCCGAACCCCTTGCAAAATAGTAATAGCATCCTCTACAGATGGCTCACTTACCGTAATCGGCTGAAAACGCCGTTCAAGAGCAGCATCTTTTTCAATGTATTTTTTATATTCATTGAGTGTCGTGGCACCAATCACTTGTATCTCACCCCGAGCTAAAGCAGGTTTTAAAATATTTGCAGCATCAATCGCTCCTTCCGCAGCACCTGCTCCAATTAGAGTATGTAGCTCGTCAATGAACAAAATGACATTACCATCCTGACGAACTTCTTCTAAAACCTTTTTCAAGCGTTCTTCAAAATCCCCACGGTATTTCGATCCAGCTACTAACGATGCCATATTCAAAGAGATAATTCGCTTTACTCCAAGTATATCAGGAACATTATTCTGCACAATACGCTGCGCTAGCCCTTCCGCAATCGCAGTCTTGCCCACACCAGGTTCACCAATGAGTACAGGATTATTCTTTGTACGGCGGCTGAGGATTTGCAAAACACGTTCAATCTCAGTTCCCCGACCAATCACAGGATCGATCTTGCCTTCGCGAGCTAATTTATTCAGATCACGACCAAATTCTTCTAACGTAGGCGTATTGGAATTCGCTTGCTTTCCTCCCAATTGCTGCTGCTGAGCGCCTTGCCCGGATGCAGAAAAGCCACTTAATAATTCTGATACTTTCTGACTTAATACTTGTACATCTACATCAAGCCCATCTAATAACTGAGCCGCCACGCCTTCTCCTTCCTGAAGAAGACCTAATAATAAATGCTCTGTACCAACATAGTTATGCCCTAAATCAGCAGCGACATTAATTGCCAATTCAATGCACCTTTTCGCACGAGGAGTATAGGAAATTTGAGCATTAGCAGCTTCGCCACGACCAACTAATTTTTCCACCTCCATCCGGACTGTCTCAATGCTAATATTTACGGACAGCAGCCCTTTAGCTGCTATCCCCTCACTTTCATGCAATAGACCTAATAATAAATGTTCTGTACCTATATAGTCATGTCCTAAGCCTATAGCTTCTTGATGGGCAAAATGCAGTGCTTTTTGCGCTCTTTCAGTAAATCGTCCTAACATTTAAATTCCCCTCCTAGTCATTTGTTAATTTTTCTCGAATAATCTGCGCTCTTAATTTCTTACGTTCATTACCACTTAATTCAGGGCAATCACTCATTTTCTGCAAAAAATTTGGCCTTGTAATTACCATAAGTTCATTGAAATTACAATTTGAACCTTCATTGATAATTCCTAACTCATATCCCATTCGTACATCACTCAATAAAGCTAGAGCTTCCTGACCTGAGATACTACGAGCATACTTTAAGGTACCATAAGCGCGCCATACGCGATCTACCAGCATATCCGTAGTATCAGCATACAACCCGCCTCGCGCTGTACGTTCATGATCGACTACCTGCTTTACTACACTGTATAAATTATCAATGATCTCTTGCTCTGTAAAACCTAAGGTCAATTGATTGGAAATCTGAAAAATATTGCCAACAGCCTCTGTACCTTCGCCATATAGTCCTCTTACGGTTAAACCAAGCTGAATTACAGCATTTACAATGCGATTGATTTGCCCAGTTAGAACCAGAGCGGGTAAATGTACCATAACAGAAGCCCTAAGACCTGTACCTAAATTAGTAGGACAAGAAGTTAAATACCCTAGTTCTTCATTAAAAGCAAGAGCATGTTTATTTTCAATAATATCATCTACCTGATTGGCGCTTGTAAAGGCCTTCACTAAATTGAGCCCAGGCATTAAGCATTGAATACGCAAATGATCCTCTTCATTAACCATAATGCTTACCGTTGTGTCCTGCTTTACAAGAATTGCCCGATTGCTTGCTTCCCGGGCATGATCAGGGCTAATAATATGCTTTTCAACTAATACTAATCTTTCCAACAATGGCAGCTTCTCTAAATCAATAAACATGTAATCCGATTGCTCGTTACTATTTAAATCACATAAAGAACTCTTTAACTGAGACACCACTTGAGACAGTTGCTCTCCGTTGGCCCTTTGAGGAAAGGGTATACCTTCCAGATTACGTGCCAAACGAATGCGACTGGCAAGTACAATATCACCATCTTGCGCACCGCTACTCATCCAATGCACAAACGGTTGATCAAGCAAATTTTTCATTGACATTTGCTATTCCTCCTTGCCGCTTAACCCTATTTCTTTTTCTAAATTTTTAATTTCATCCCGCAGTAATACGGCTTTCTCATACTCTTCATTTATAACATATTGCTCCAGCTGCTGACGTATCTTCTTAATTTGCTGCCTGATTTTAAGTGTGCCGCCGTTACGCTTAGGTATTTTTCCCGTATGAGAGCTAGAGCCATGAATTCGCTTTAATAAAGGCTCAAACTGCCCACCAAAAACAGTATAACAAGCACTGCAGCCAACTTTTCCTTTGCGGTTAAAATCGGTATATGTCATACCACACTCAGAGCAGCTTTCCTGCCCTCTTAGCATCTGAGGATCAACAAAGAGTCCATGATTAAAAATACCTTTCAAAAAATCGTGAACATAGGACTGAGTGTCAAAGGATAAACTAATTTCACCTGCGGCTTTTGCACATTCTGCACACAGGTTTTTTTCTGTCTTTTGATTATTAACGATTTTGATTATATGCATACAAGCTGTACGGCTCTTACATTCATCACACAACATCATGCAATCCTCCTCATGTTAACTCCGATAATTTTAATAGCAAAGAACGTAACATTGCTGATCGTTCTTGAGGCGCTATATGCTCATAAATGATGTCAAAGAAGTGCAGCATCAAAGCGGCCTCTCGTCCCGTTAACATTCCCTGAGCCGTAAGACTCTTAACAATATTTACAGCTTCAGAGAACATCGTATCCTCAGCAACTTGTTCTGCAGCATCTTCATAAATCAAAGTATGGACAGGAATACGTTCAATGCGTACAAATCCACCTGAACCACGCCTTGACTCTACAATAAAACCTCTTTCTATCGTAAAGCGAGTACTTAATACATAACTAATCTGAGACGGGGCGCACTCAATCTCTTCGGCCATTTCATTACGTTTTAATACAATAATATCCTCACACTGATTCGCTAGTTTATGTAGAATCAGTTTTTCAATATCATCTGCTAAATTGCCCATGGTCTCACCTGCCTGCTTCAATCATTATTTGACCTTTACTCTATTCTATTTGACTTTTTGACTTTTTGCAACTATTTTTTTGATTATAATTCATAGTTTTTTTTAAATAATAATAATGCTCCCTACAACTCCAAGTAAATCATACCTTATCTTTCTTCTTTATAGTATTGCGCTAAAAAAGACTGATCTATGCCATCCATGAAAGAAAAACACTGATGCGACTTCTAAAAAATAAAACCTTTCCTTTATAATTCTAGTGTATGACACGATACTACAAAAAGAGAGCGATATCTCGCCCTCTTTTTTACTCTAGAATATTAATTCTTATTTTTTATTTGCTTGTATTTTCTTTGCAAATTCCAATCCAAATTTGAAGCATGCATCCTGTTCTTCTTTGCTTGCCAGCCATTTTACTGCTAATCCTGGATTTTCAACAGCTATACCCGCCCGTTTTAAGGACTCTTCCATTGCCTTTAGTGCTCCTCCTGCCCAGCCATGAGCACTAAAAGCAGCACCTATTTTATTCACAGGTTTTAGTCCCTCTATATAGGTTAAGAATCCCCCCATAGTCGCCAGCACCGTATTATGCTGAGTAGAGGACCCAAGAATGACCCCACCTGCTTCAAGTACATCATTAATAATATCGCTCATTGCTGAAGTTTTTAAGCGGTGCAGCTTTCCTTTCGCTCCTGATGCAGCAACACCCTCTAAGATACGGCGAGCCATATCTTCTGTAGCTCCCCACATCGTATCGTATATGACGACTACGGTATCATCATGATATCCGCTGCCCCATTGTTCATATTTTTTTAGGATGTCTCCAATGTGAGAACGCCAAATCACACCATGACTCGGAGCAATCAATTTTATGTGCACCGTTTCGGCCTTCGTTAACGCCGTACCAACTAAGCGGCTATAAGGCATTAAGATATTTGCATAATATTTAGCAGCTTCTTGCATAACATCATGAATCTCATTCTCATCATCAAACCGTTTGGTAGTAGAAATATGCTGACCAAAAGCATCATTCGAAAACAAAATTTCTTCACCAGTTAAATAGGTTGCCATAGAATCTGGCCAATGCAGCATTGGCATGGTAATAAATTTCAGCTGTTTTGCACCAAGATCTAAAGAATCTCCTTCTTTTACAACTTGGAAATCATACTCTTTATTATAGTGCTTGACAATAGAATCTTTCCCTTGGCTTGTTAATACCACCTTAGCCTGAGGCGTCTTTTCCATAATAATCGGTAAAGCACTGGCATGGTCAGGCTCTGTGTGATTGCAAACAATATAATCTATTTTTGCTAGATCAACAATCTGACTGATACGCTCTAATAATTCTGAAGCAAAAGGTGCTTTTACCGTATCAATTAAACATATTTTTTCATCTACAATTAAGTAGGCATTATAGGTAATACCCCTTGGTGTACCATATCCATGAAAATCCCGCATGGTCCAGTCAACTGCACCTACAGAATATACTCCCTTTGCGATTTCAATATTATTCATCATACTGCTTTTTCTCCTCCTAGGTCTCCCCAACTTAAATTTCTATATTATAATACATTAGGGGTTTTTGCTAATGCTGACACAACTAACCGAGCTTCTTCAATGATATGCTCGATAATAACCTTAGCCGGTTCGATCTTCGTCAATGGCAGCAAACTCTGCCCAGCTTGTACCATACCATTTTCTACATCTCCGTCAATCGCAGCCAGACGATTGGTACCCGTTGCCAAAGCCGCAAGTTCCGCTTCCGGCACATGTTGACGCTCTAACTCTAAGAAACGTTCTGTAAACTTATTTTTTACCCCGCGAACAGCATGCCCAGAAAGTAACCCTGTCACAACACTGTCAGTGTCACTAGCGGAAATTAATTTTTGTTTCACATTGGCATGAACGGCACATTCTTCTGCTACTAAGAACCTTGTGCCCATTTGAATGCCTGACGCTCCCATAGAAAGCGCTGCAACTAAACCTCGTCCATCAGCAAAGCCGCCAGCTGCAATCACAGGAATATCAATCTCTGGAATCACTTGTGTCATTAAGGCCATCGTCGTTAATACACCAATATGGCCTCCTGCTTCCATTCCCTCAATCACAATCGCATCTGCACCTTTTTCCTGTACTCGTTTTGCTAGTTTTACATTTGGTACTACTGGAATTTTTTTAATGCCTGCTTGATCAAGTTGAGAAAAGAACGGAATTGGATTCCCTGCACCAAGAGTAACAAAAGCTACCTTTTCCTGGCAGACTACATTCATTATTTCTTCCTTATCCACGGCCATAAGCTGCACATTTACGCCGAAAGGTTTCTTAGTTAAGGTTTTAGCTAAACGTATTTGTTCACCAACCCACTGGGCGTTACGTCCCCCTGCAGCAATAATACCAGCTCCACCAGCTTCTGACACGGCTGCTGCTAGCTTTCCGTCAGATACCCATGCCATACCGCCTTGTATAATTGGATACTTTATATTTAGCATTGTTGTTAATTTTGTACTCATCATTATCCACCCCTTTTACTAATGTATTGTCTTTTGAGAAAATTCACTATTGAAAATAGATTCTCCTGCAAAAAACTTCTGTTAATTTTATTAAAACCAATATCCAGTATTTTCTGTCTTTTCTTATCAAAATATTCTTTACAATTTTATGTATTCAATTTATAATGAAAAGCTACAATACATAATATAAAAGGCGTAATTATAGAATATTTTAAACCAAAATATATATTTTAAATGATTACTAAAAGTGCATACGCCTAAATCATTAGTTAAATGAAAAGGAGCAATCGAATATGATTATGGGAATTATAAGCAGGCACCTCACCATTGATATGTACGGATGCAGTTTTGAAAGTCTTACTACTATGGAAATTCTTAAACAAGCAATGCTGGCAGCAATTGCTGAATCGAATATGACACTACTTGAATTCACTGAATACCAATTTCAACCGCAAGGCTTAACAGGTCTGGCAGCGCTGGCATTACTAGCAGAAGGTCATATGAGCATACATACATTTCCTGATAAAGGTTATGCTGCCATAGATTTATTCAACTATAGTGATGCAAGTCAACCTGATAACGCCTCTAAAGTATTAAAGAAATTTTTAAAACCAGAAAAGATTAAAATTACTAATATTAAACGTGGGGACTTTGGTTCAATCAGTGATATGAAACCCAAAATTAGGGTTAGCAGCACTCCCATACGTCGTGTACGGGATACAGGAGCTAAAGTGTTTAAGTTCTTATCCCGCTCCAAATAATGGACAAGACGTGAGAAAAACCGCTAGACTACTCATTTTATGAATGCGCTAGCGGTTTTTTATTTATTGCGGCATATTACTCACTATTACTCTTCTCCAAAGTTGCTCTTAATCATATCTTCAAGAGCCTTACTACATTCTTTTTCATCTTCGCCTTCAGTAGTAATTGTAATCTGAGTATTTTGTTTCAAACCCATGCTCATAACTGCCAAAATACTCTTTCCATCTGCAACTTTATTATTAGCTGCAATTTTGACTTTGCTTTTAAAGGTGGCTGCCTTCTGCACAAACTGAGCTGCTGGCCTTGCATGCAAACCACTAGCGTTCGTAATTATTATTTGAATTTCAGTCATAATTATCCCTCACCTAAAAAATATTTGAACCACAAAGGCACAATGCCGCTACTGCGGCACACAAAGGAATACACGAAAAATATAAATAACCCCCTTTGTGTCCTTTGCGTCTTTGTGGTTCATTTTTAAACAACTTAAGTTATCTCAACTTAGCATTTCTTTAATGCCCGTGCACCTTCTGCCGTTGCTATAACAGCAGCTAAAGCACTTCCTAATGATGCTTCTACAACAGCGCTAATCGCTCCCTCTAAAATAGGAGCATCAGCAATTTGAACTTTAGCACGCAATTCTTCATCTAAAAATTCAAAAGCAGTTTCTGTACTCAATACTGCACTGCCTAAATCTACCATAACTGCGACACCATCACCTGTATTAGCTGAGATAATGGCCTCACTCACTTGAAATGCATCTGTCCCAATGCCACCATCTGCCATTCCCCCAGCCGCAATTATTTTTTGTTCAGGGGCTGACATTTGCAATGCCATTTCTCGTATCCCTTCTGCGACCTTTTGGCTATGTGAAACAATAACAACTCCAACCATGTCCTTGAGACCTCCTGTTTATTGACGACGAAGATGTTCTAATAATGCCTTTAACATAATATACGAAGATGTTGCACCAGGATCTTGATGCCCACGACTTCTCTCTCCGAGATAACTTGCTCTCCCTTTGGTAGCAATGATCGTTTTGGTAAATTCCACACCCTGCTGCGCAGCCTCGCACGCTAATTCCAAACATTCGATCACCGATTTTCCTGTCTTAGCACCATCCTGAAATGCTTCATAAGCAGGTACTAAAGCATCAAGCATGGTTTTTTCTCCTGTTGTCGCTTTCCCTCTTTCCTTAATACCAGCAATAGCCGCCTCTAACATCAAGCCAATCGTCTCTACATCAAGTTCCGTTTTCCCCTGACTAGGAGCAGCAGCCCGCAAGAAAGCGGTGCCATACAATGGTCCTGCGGCTCCGCCTACACTCGATATCAAGGTCATCCCTACTGTTTTAAGGACTTTTCCTATATCACTTTCTGTTTCTAGTGTCTGCAGCTTTGCCTTTACTGCCTCAAAACCTCGTGCCATATTGATACCATGATCTCCATCACCAATCGCAGCATCTAAATCCGTTAACATTTGTCTGTTACCAATGATCGTTTCACCCACAGCAGATATCACTTCATATAACTCTCCACTCATAAAACCAAATCCTCCTTTTAAAACTGTACCAAAGCTGGTGTATCTGCAGGAGCTAATAATAACTCTTTTAGCTCACTATCAAGTTTCAAAATACTAATGGAAAAACCCGCCATTTCTAGTGATGTCATATAATTCCCGACATATGTTTTAGCAATATGTAAACCTTTCTCTTTTAAGAGCGCTGCTACTTTTCGATTTACGATGTAAAGCTCCATCAACGGTGTAGCTCCCAGTCCATTAATCAGTACTGCAACTTCTTGTCCTACAGCCAAAGGCATATCTGCTAGAATCTTATCCACCAGATGATCTGTAATTTCATCTGCTGTACGCAAAACTTCCCGATGCGTACCTGGCTCACCATGAATTCCCATACCAATTTCTATTTCATTTTCTTCTAATACAAAGCTAGGTTTACCAGCAGCTGGTACTGTGCAAGAATCAAGCGCCATTCCCATTGATCTCACATTATGAATGACTTTATCCGCAATTCGCTTTACTTCTTCTAATTCAGCTCCCGCTTCTGCTTTTGCACCGGCAATTTTATGTACCAATACAGTGCCTGCAATACCTCTCCTGCCGATGGTCCAAGTACTGTTCTCTACAGCTACATCATCATTTACAATGACTTTATCCACCGTAATACCATCAGCATTTGCCATCTCAATGGCCATTTCAAAATTCATAACGTCACCGCTATAATTTTTTATGATCAACAGTACACCTTTACCATTATCAACTGCTTTTACAGCTTCGTATACCTGATCTGGCGTTGGTGAAGTAAATACAGCCCCTGCAACAGCGCCATCAAGCATCCCACGGCCAACAAAACCAGCATGAGAAGGCTCATGCCCGCTGCCACCGCCGCTTACCAAAGCCACTTTGCCAGCCCCTGGTTTCATAGCTCTTACTAGTACTTCAAAACCATCCACCCTTTTTACATATTGAGAATGTGCCAGCACCATACCTTGCAACATTTCCTCTACTACCTGTTCTGGTACATTAATAACTTTTTTCATGTCTTTTCTCTCCTTCGTTATTTATATTCCATTCGTGGCAGGCTTCCGATGATTTTCAGCATAATATGCCATAAGAAACATACATATCATTGCTTTACATAGTAAAGTACACGCAATAATCATGCCAAGCGAAAAAGACCATAATAAAAAGCATATAACAATCACCAAAAGGCTTTAAACCTCAATATTAATATAGAAGAATTCATCTGTCATAACTTACTGAGTAACGTAAAGAAAATCAATTTGGTAAAAAATATCAACTTTACCTTCTTTGTTGATACTTTCTACCATAAGCACTCTTTTTTACCAGCTTACTGTTTTTTCTATGCCATATTTCTTAGCCTTGGCTGCTATTGTTTTATGTGTTAACCCTAAGGCTTTGCCAGCTCGGTTATAACTATTGTAAGTACCTAGCGCTAACTTGATAATCCTCTTTTCATATTCTTCCCAAGGTAAAATAATTTCACTATTTACTATACTGCTTCCTTCTTTATTTTTCGTTATTAATTTTTCCTTAAGGTATGTAGGCAAATGTTCAATGCCAATAAAATCACCTTCTGTTAAGGTTACAAGCCTTTCAATCATGTTTTCCAGCTCACGAACATTTCCCGGCCACTTATACTGCAACAGTATATCCAGGGCATCATTTTTTATACCTTTTGCTTTCCTTGTTAATTCAAGGCTGACTTTATTTAGAAAATGTTCTACCAATATCGGAATATCCTCTTTGCGTTCTCTTAAAGGCGGCAATAACAAGGGGATTACGTTTAAACGATAGTATAAGTCTTCTCGAAACTCTCCATTTAAAACCATCTTCTCTAAATCCTGATTAGTAGCAGCAATAATTCGTACATTCACTTTAATTGTACTCTCACCGCCAACCCTCTCGAATTCTTTTTTTTGTAATACACGCAGCAATTTGACTTGCATACTTTTTTCCATCTCACCTATTTCATCTAAAAAAATGGTACCATGATCAGCTAATTCAAATTTTCCTAACTTTCTACGAATGGCACCTGTGAATGCTCCCTTTTCATGACCGAAGAGCTCACTTTCCAATAAGTTAGTAGGAATCGCACCACAATTTACTCGAATAAAAGGCCCTGCTCCCTGTCTGCTGGCATAATGAATCCCTTCTGCCACTAATTCCTTACCAGTACCGCTTTCACCACGAATTAACACGTTAGAAGAACCTTCCGCAGCTTTTGCTGCCATTGCTAATACATCAAAAACTTTACCACTGCGCCCAATAAAGTGCTCAAAAGCTCGATTCGGCTTCTTAGTACGCCATAACTCTTGCTCTAAATATTCAGCCTTTGCTGAAATATGATTCAAATTTTCCATCAGCCCCTGTACCTCTGTAATATCCTTTACCACGGATACCACTCCTGTTACTTCACCATCTACAATAATTGGGTTCACATTAGCAACTACTGCCACTCCATTTTTCTTCTTGCTGATAGTTCCCAATACTTGTTTCCCAGATGAGAGTACATTACATCGTGCTCCATTAGGAGAAATCTCCTGTATATTCTGCCCTACCAGCTGTGCATACTGTTGATTAAGAATGCGCAAATAGGCTGGATTTACATAGGTAATACAGCCTTCTTTATTCACTACACAAATTCCATCTTGTACAGATTCCAAAATTAACTGAAGTTGCCCTTTTAACTCTTTAACCTCTTGCAATTCTCCTGTAATTTTCTCTAATGCGGAAATATCTTCAAAAATAGCCACTGCTCCCTTAATTTGTCCATCAATAATAATAGGAGTACGGTTAGTAATTGTACTTGAGGAACCAATAACCTGCCGATAAGCCAGCTCAGGAATTCCTGTTTTATTCACAAAATGCAGCCTGGAATTTGGAATTACATCATACACTTTTTTCCCAACGACAGCATTAGCAGGAATACCTAATATCTCCTCTGCTGCTGGATTGAATATTGTGACTACATCATGCTCGTCACTTACCATTAGCCCATTAGCCATACTATTAAAAATTTGCTCAGCCGTAAAAGCATTATCCTGGAGCAATTTATCCACTTCACTAATAATCTGAGCATTATCGAATTGAAAGTCACTCTCTAAAAATTTCACCATCTGGTTAACCACATAAGCAGCATGCTTCCCATGTCCTACAACCCAGACTTCATCTCCAGCTTTTATTTTTAAAGAACAAAGTAATATCAAACTATTTGATGCTATATTTTCTTGCTCTTTATATCTAAAAAATAGAGTAGTTTGATAGGTCGTACTCAGTGCATGGGATTTTTGCACTACCATTGCTGCCACCCGTGTGTGTAATCCTTTTTGGTGTTGAATTACGGCTCTTTTTTCATAATTCAAATTTTCACCCTCTTTATGTATGATTATAATCTATTTAAGTAATATATAGCATATTATTAATAAAGATGGCAATTTTTACTTGACAAATTGCTTATAATGGATAATAATAATTAATAGATAATCAATAATATTTTTATGGAGGTTTATACAAATGAAAACAGAAAAAAACTTAAGTGATGGCTTCGCTGGTGAATCTCAAGCAAATATAAAATACTTAGCTTTTGCTAAAAAAGCAGAGGCTGATGGTTTCCCGCAAGCAGCCAAATTATTCCGTGCGACTGCTGAAGCAGAAATCATTCATGCTCATGCTCATCTAAAAGCACTAGGTAAAATCAAAACAACTGCTGATAATTTACAAGCTGCTATTGCTGGTGAAACCTATGAATTTAGCGAAATGTATCCTCAATTCATTAAAGAAGCCAAAGAAGAAGAAAATACAGCAGCAGCATTACGTTCCTTTACATTAGCAAACGAAGCTGAAAAAGTACATGCTGTTTTGTACAAGAAGGCTCTTGATACTTTAGAGAATAAAGAATCCTTCCCTTACTACCTCTGCACCGTTTGTGGTCACATTCATGAAGGCAGCGCACCGGATTCCTGTCCAATTTGTGGTGCGAAAGCACAAGCATACAAAAAATTCGATTAAATATATTTTTCACTATAATAGAAAGACCACTTCATTTATGAGGTGGTCTTTCTACTTATACTTTATAACCATTCACCATAACTTTAACTTTTCCTGTCTGTAAATTAAATATTAATCCATGTACAGATACGTCATTAGGAATTAAAGTTTTTTCTGTGCTTTTCTAATAAATGCACAGAATTATCCCCAATTGTTTATAATCTCCTATAACTCTCTTTTACACTTCTAGCTTATCCACAAAATAACAGCAACATGCTAAGGGGCTTAAAATGTATTATTTATAACTTATTTTGAATTGTCCATTGCGATTCAATTATAATAAAAAAGCACTCACATAAATGAGTGCTTTTTAATTAACCAGCAACTACCTATCCTCCCAGGACGTTTCCATCCAAGTACTTTCGGCGTATGGGCTTAACTACT
>NZ_JAJHJB010000044.1:28779-36278 GCF_020819555.1 Pelosinus baikalensis | reverse complement strand
ATTTTTGAAGTGATCATTTTTTTCTAGTGAGGGCTTGACTTTAGTTAGCTGGTCTCTTGACACATTCAATCTTACATTTACACTACACATATATATAGAAAGAAAACATAACATCAGAAACTTCTAGCGTGTTTCTAGAATTTCTGGCGGAAAGTTATTCATTAACTTCAGCTCCTATTGTATATATACTGAAACGGTTAATTTCATCAGGAGGCAATGATATCAAAACATAAATGCCCTCCTCCCGATATTCAGTGGAATGTACAGTAGATACATCATATAATTGGGCGATAATACTACTATCACTGTAAGGTATTAATAAAGAGATCTCAATTTTCTGTTCTTTTAGGAAAACGGCAATTAATCCCAGCAAATTTTCAGTACCTACCCCTGACAATGCCGATATTGCAATACTGTTATCCTGCTTTAATAATTGATCTAACAAATCTTGGTTGCCTATTCTATCAACTTTATTAAATACAGTAATTAGATTTCTTGTATCGACATTCAGTTCACCAAGTACCTGATACACTATTTTACTTTGTTCTTGGTATTGTGGATGGCTCACATCAATGATATGTAGGAGCAAATCTGCTTGTATGACTTCTTCCAAGGTGGCGCGAAAAGCTGCAATTAGATGATGAGGAAGCTTTTGGATGAAACCTACTGTGTCAGTTAAGAGTGTGGTTTGTCCATCTAGTAAAGTCATGTGCCGTGTTGTAGGGTCAAGTGTAGCAAATAATTTGTCTTCTGCAAATACATCTGAGTCAGTGAGAGTATTTAGCAGAGTTGATTTCCCCGCATTTGTATAGCCTACTAAAGCAACTGTTGGAATTCGTGTACTTTGGCGACGTTTACGATGTAAATTTCGTTGTTTTTCTATGTTTTCAATTTTCCTTGTGATATCGCCAATGCGGTCTCGTATTCGTCGTCTATCGACTTCGAGTTTGCTTTCGCCAGGACCTCTTGTGCCAATGCCTCCGCCGAGTCTTGACAAAACCAGCCCTTGCCCCCCTAGTCTTGGCAAACTATAACGTAATTGGGCTAATTCGACTTGCAATTTTGCTTCATGAGAACGAGCACGCTGGGCACAAATATCTAAAATAAGGGCTGCACGGTCGAGCACCTTAGTATTGAGTTGCTTTTCGAGATTACGTTGTTGTGCTGGAGACAACTCATCATCAAAAATAATAAGGTTAGCACCTTTTTCTTGCTTTAATAAATTAAGCTCTTGTACCTTACCCTTACCAATAAATAATGCAGGGTCAGGTCGTTCTCTTTTTTGCCAGGTCATATCCAACACTTCAGCACCAGCTGTTTCCGCTAGTTGTTCTAATTCCTTTAAAGAGTCCTGTATCTCCCATTTGCCTTGTCGTTCAAGGCCCACTAATATCGATTTCTCTGGTTCGGCAATAGCACTGGTTCTAGTATTCAGTTCCAATTGACGTTCAATTTGTGATGCTAAGTACGTCAAATCTAATTCAATAAATTCCTCTAGAGATAATGGTCCAATTGTTTGTGTATGAAAAGTATCATTCTTGACATCAGTAATAATACCAAAACTAACTTGAATTATACTATCGAGTTGTCCAATCGCAGCCATTAAATCAAAACGCACTTGTTTCAAGGACGCAATATCCACACCGCTAAGCTCAGTATCACCGCTCGGATGAGTATGAATACACCGTGTACCACTTAAACGATTTGCAGAGCGGCGACCGTCGATTTCAGGCAAGACGACTGCAATGCTATCCCCTACTGCAACAGCTGTAATCTGCCCCCGTCTATTTATATATACAGCGATTTCACGTTTAAGGTCTTCTGTAATTTCAATCATCTTTTGTGCCAGCTCAGAGGTTACAACTTGTCCAAAAGGCACTGTAAACTCATAGAGTTGTTCTATTCTTGTCAGAAAAGTTTTACGTATACCATCAATTTCCCCATGTATTGTTGACATTAGATCACGCTCCTTTATGTTATTTTCTGAAAAAATAGAACGGTTTCCATGCAGAATAATAACTGGAATAACTCCTTTCATTTAGTATATTCCAGTTATTTTTTTGTTTTTATCTTTTGAATTAATTCTATCCAGAGCATGGGAATGTCATGAATGCCGCTCCAGTCGACATTGACCACGAATGGCCACGGATGGGAATTGGCGGCGTTACTGGATAAAGTTAAAGTTCAAAAATCTTTGTTGCAATATTTTTGTAAAATTCTCTGTCATGTTCCACAAATAGTAACGTTGGCGAGTATTCAAGCAGTAACTCTTCTATTTGCATGCGAGAGATAATATCAATAAAATTAAGCGGTTCATCCCAGATATGCAAATGAGCTTTCTCACAAAGACTTTTTGCAATCAGCACTTTTTTCTTTTGGCCGCCACTAAAAGCTGACATATCTTTTTCAAATTGAACTCTGGAAAAATCAAGCTTTCTTAAAATAGATTTAAAAAGGCTTTCGTCAATCTCATTATTTACAGCATAGTCAGTTAAATTACCTTGAAGATGTGATGTGTCCTGGGAGACATGGGATATTTTAAGCTGACTTCCTTTCCTAAAAATTCCTGTATAGTTTATATCCTCACCACAAATAAGCTTAATAATGCTTGTTTTTCCGGAGCCGTTTTTACCTATAAGCGCAATTCGCTCACCTTGTTCTATGGTAAAGCTGACATCTTTACAAACCATCGTATCACCATAAAAAATTGAAACATTTTCAAGTTCGGCAAGTCGGTTTTTGTGATAAGTTATTTGGGAAATCTTTAGACTGTCGGAGTGTTCAATATTTTTGAGAAGTTTAGACTTTTCATCAATAGCGGATTGCTGTCTGTTTTCGATTGACTTGGAGCGTTTCATCATCTTAGCAGCCTTATGGCCAACATAACCTTTATCCAGCTTTGAACCGGAGTTTGTTGTTCCATTTTTTGTTTTTTCTACCTCATAGGACCAATCGCTCGTTCGTTTGGCAGAATCCTTTAAACGATTAATGTCTTTCCTAAGCCTTGCATTTTCTGCAAGTTCAAAGCTATCCTGCCTTTTTTTATTTTCCCACCAGCAGGAAAAATTGCCTTTTTGAATTTCTATATTTGTCTTATTAATTGAAATAATATGGTCAACGCAGTTATCAAGAAACGATCTGTCGTGCGATACTAGAATAAACCCACTTTTGGTATCGAGATAGTCACTGACAAGTTTTCTTGCATTAATATCAAGGTGATTGGTTGGCTCATCAATCAATAGAAAACTGTTTTCTTTAAGAAACAAAGTAGCAAGCAATACTTTGGTTTGCTCGCCATAGGATAATGAATCAAAAGGACGATATAAAATATCTTCAGAAACTTCTAGCAATGAAAGTTCACGCATCAATTTCCAGTGAAGATAGTCTGGAAAAATATCACTGATTACATCAAGAGTAATATTTTCCTTGTTTACTACATGGAAAGGAAAATATTCAAAGCTGACACTTGCAGAAGTATTACCTGTGTATTCATATTTACCAAGCAATAAATTGAAAAATGTTGTCTTACCTCTACCATTTCTTCCCGTAAATCCTAATCTCCAATTAGTATCTATTTGAAAGCTTACGTTTTCAAATATGTTATCATAACTGCCATCATAAGCAAACGTCAGGTTTGTAACATTGATTAACGACATAAATTTATCCTCCTGTATGAAAAATATAAAAGCTGCAAGAAAGTCAATTCTTGCAGCTCATAAATACAGCAAAGCCATACCCATCTTAGGCATGACGAGGATATATAGTCTGAGTGAAAGGAATTAGTAACTTTCTTGCATAACAATAACAAAACAAGCAAATAATTTTGCTTTGACAGTTTTATTATGTTTATAATTAGCAAGAAAAATTACATTCTTTTCAACTCCAATCGTTATATCAGAATTATATCATACGCATTTTCAAAATTCAATATGAATCAAAAAAGCTTAGGATTGAATCAGAATAATTGACGGTTTTAGTGCAAAATTTTCATAAAGTCATAAATCAGCCAATATTTCACCTAAATATCAGGCTAGAACAGTTCGGGACGGTTATTGTGAAAACAAAATGTGCACCAAATTCCAAAAAGGGCGAACTCAAATAAGCCTATCCGAAATAGGTAAAAACGCCCTTGTAAGTTAAACTGTTCTGTATTGCAAACCGGAAGTGTCAAGGGGACGGGGTTGTCGACAGCCTCTCAATAATTCCAGTGTCGATAACCCCGTCCCCTTGACACTCCCGTCCCCTTGACACTCCTTTTCAACAACAAGTCAACTATCTCAATGAAAATTCAACTGCAGCTGTAGCATGTATTTGAGTCGTATCGAAAATTGGCACTATACTATCTTTTTGGCTAATTAATAGAGGAATTTCTGTGCACCCCAATACAATACCTTCTGCTCCAATGTTATGCATGTGCTCCATGATTTTTACAAATGCTTCACGCGACGATTCCAAGATTTTACCCAATACCAATTCATGGTAAATAATAGAGTGAATCACTTCACGCTCATCTTGATCTGGTATAACCACCTCAATACCGTGTTTTTGGGCTAAACGACCTTTATAAAAATCTTGTTCCATAGTAAATTTTGTTCCTAGTAGAGCGACTTTACGCAATCCCCTTATCTTCACTTCATCCGCAGCGGTATCTGCAATATGCAATAAAGTAATGCCTACTTGACTTTCAACCGCATTTGCCATTTTATGCATCGTATTCGTACATATGACCATAAAATCTGCACCACCTTTTTTCAAGCGCATCCCCGCGTCAATCATTAATTCAGTAAGCTTATCCCACTCTCCTTGATGCTGCAGCTTTTCAAATTCCGCGAAATCAACGGAATACATTATGCTTTTTGCTGAATGGGTACTACCCACTTTATCTCTAACTAATTCGTTAATTATGCGATAATATACAGCCGACGATTCCCAGCTTAATCCACCAATCAAACCAATAGTTTTCATGCTTATCTCTCCTTGATTCTTAAGGCTTAACTCAAAAAATATAGAAAATTATAGGGACAGGGGCCATGTTTCACGCTTTCCATACCCGTATTGATGATAGATCTATTATTCGAGCTATTGAGGCAATCCCATCTTTTTGCCTCATGTCATCAATATAGAAACATAAGATTTTCTTTGAAAGACAGTATCCTATATTTCTATTCTATTTACCATTAAAATACAAAATTCCTGCATATCTTGGCATACTGCTCCCCCTAATACAAAAAATATAGGGACAGGGAATGTGTTTCATACCCTCTCTGGGAATTATATTATCTAAAACGGTGTCCCTGTCCCTGTATTTTCTTTTATCTAAAACGGTGTCCCTGTCCCTGTATTTTCTTAATTCCTATTCCTTTTTCAGCCAAATACCTATTTATATATTCAGTCACATTTAACTGATCTATTTCCTTCTCTTCGCGGACATCCAGAAAGGTTCCCTCACTAAACTCATGATTGAACCTTACAAACTCTATTTAGAAGCGAAGTGACGGTTCATTTGCTTCCCTTAAAGGTGCTATACCTTAGAAATATAAGAAGCAATAGAACCGTCACTGATTTTCGAGAGGGTGAAACTATGTGGATTTCTCCATTCGGATTAGTAGCGAAAGCCTGCTGGGTGAGGGCTTATTTGTTATCTATTGTTTTTGAACCTTGATTATATTTAAGATACCGGTTTTTTGTATAGTTTCACTGATTTTTTTATTTTCCACTATCCAAAATTCTTCAGATTCCTTGGGATCCAAATATTTATATTGAAGACCTATGTTTTCAACATTTTTTTTGAATTCAGGATCAGTAATCATTTCTTTTAAACCTTCAGCTAATTTAGCTTTTATCTCAATGGGAAGTTCTTTTGGAACGGCTACACCATACCAATTGCTAAATTGAATATCAATCCCCTGCTCTTTAAACGTCGGCACATCTGAGAATACCGGATCAGCTAGCCTTTGGTCTGTTGCTACTGCTAACACTCTTATTGTACCGCTTTTTATATGCTCTTTAACTTGTGCTGGACCAATAATTGCAGCTTGAACATGTCCGCCCAGTAAAGCCGTTACGGCTTCTGAACCGCTATTAAAAGGAACTTGCTCAAATGCAATTCCTGCAGATTTAGATAATTGTTCACCAACGATATGATTTAGAGAGCCAATACCAACATGACTGAATTTCAACTTTTCTGGATGAAGTTTTCCATCTTCTATAAATTCATTAATGTTTTTCCACGGTTGATTAGCTTGGACGGCCAGTACCATTGGTACTGACGCAAATTGAGCTAGAGGTTCTAAAGAAGTTGGATAATTGTATTTTGTAATTCCGTAATTTGGTTGTAAAAGTAATTCAATACTGGCCATACCAATTGTATACCCATCGGGATTGGAACTGGACAATTCATTCCATGCTATGGACCCTGTTGCACCGGCTTTGTTGATAACAACCAAAGGTTGTCCTAAATGTTTTAATGTTACTTTTTCCAGCATACGTGCTAATATATCGCTACCACTCCCTACACCGAATGGCACAATGATATTGATTGGTTTATTTGGATACTTCTCGGCCACCTGAGGCGTAATTTCCTTTGAACTTTGCATGCTTGTACAACCTCCAATTATCATTGAAATAGCTAATAAACAAGTTAGCAATAATAATAGTTTTCCTCGCATATAACCACCTCCTTAATTTCTAAATATACTACATTTTACAGAAAACCCCTGCAATAAAATGTAAATTAATACAAAAATTGATATATAATAATAAAACCCTATCCGGCGCGTTGAAGTGATATGCTCCCCTTGAGAATGTCAAGGGGACAGGTCCTTTGACACTTGCAACTTTCTTACCATTTCACGGTTTAGTTCCAATGTCTCCGCAATCCCTCTTAGGGACAAGTTGGATTTTTCCATTAGAAGCTTTATCAGTTCCTCTCTTAGCGATTTATTGCCTACACTTCTCAAATCATTGATTCCTATTCCTTTTTCAGCCAAATACTTATTTATATATTCAGTCATGGTTGCCATGTACGTTTCCTCCTTTCCGCATAAAATAACATCGGGCCAAGTTGGCCCGATGTGTTTTTTGGGGGTATATAAAACGGTTTGCCAGAGTAGATTTATTAATCAAATTTTATTATAATACAATTGAATAATCTTTACAGATAGTCAATTCTGATTATTTATAATCTGTGCAGTAATTAAAGGCATCCGTAAACTCCTGCTGCAGTCAAATTACGGAGGCTATCGGCAAGCACCTTATCTCATATGTGCAACTCAAATCAAGTAATTTACTGTGGAGACTGATATACTGGAGAAAGGAGTGAAGCAAATGTCTGTACAAACAATAGAAGCAATGGCAAAGTGGGTAGAAAATAACATAACGGAAAACCCAAGCCTGCAAGATATGTCATCATATGTTGGTTATTCACCGTATTACTGCTCTACAAAGTTTCGAGAGCACATGGGTATGACATATAAACAATTTCTTGCCCAATGTAAATT
>NZ_JAJHJB010000044.1:0-28682 GCF_020819555.1 Pelosinus baikalensis | reverse complement strand
TTATCGACACTATCCTTGGTTGAATTGTCGACAACCCCGTCCCCTTGACACTCCTAAAGTTTCGAGAGCACATGGGTATGACATATAAACAATTTCTTGCCCAATGTAAATTAAAAGCTGCCGCTTATGATCTTTGCATAACCAATAATGACTATGTCACAGGGACGGGGTTATCGACACTATCCTTGGTTGAATTGTCGACAACCCCGTCCCCTTGACACTCCTAGTGAGGGCTTGACTTTAGTTAGCTGGTCTCTTGACACTCCTCTCCGTTAGTTTTTTACATTATAAATATAGGGAAACCTACATTTAGCTATATAAAAAAAGAGAGTTCAGCGGAATTTTTACCCTTAAATTCTCTCCCACTTTTCTTGGCCATTGCCATCATCTCTAGGGAGTACATTATCTTGCTTCGTTTTTCCCCTTGGATTTTTAAATTCACAGGGTACACGAGTTTGGCAAAGACCACAACCAGATGTCCTTTTCCCACCATATTTTTCAGCCAACTGCACTGACTCTTCGCAAAATAAATAATTCCGACACTTGATCTTATCATGACCGCTCATCGTAATCGCCCCTACGGGACAACGAGAAATACAGGCATTACAATTTAAACAATTGGCTCGGTAATCCTGTTCTTTTCGTAAAGTTGGCAGCAGGTTTAGGTCGGTGATGACCGATCCTAATCGCATAGCCATACCAGCTTCTGAGATGAATGCATCATTCATACTGAAAGTTCCCAAACCTGCCGCATAGGCTGCATGTCGCTCCGACCAATTGGAGGCAATGCCTACTGGTGTGTCTGAAAAACACTGAAATACGCCTGATAGTGTTGGCGCTACCGCCTGATAGCCAAGTCCAGTAAGATACTCAACCATATGACGACGAAGTTCGCAATTAAATTCTTCACCAAAATATCGAGTTAGAGCCCACTCCCGTCCAGGCCACTGCTCCTGCAAACGGTTACTTTGTCTTGCTATTTCGCTGATAGGCAAGACCCAACAGATTACTGTTCCGACTACTACCTTGTTATCATCCAAAGTAGCTGCGAAGATTTCGCGTGGCGTAAGATGAAACTCGCCAATACTATTCTTGTACTCCTTGAACAAGGGATCATCCCAAGATGCATAACCCACCAGAGGTTCTGAAAAATGTATCAACCCCGTTTCCTCATGCCGATTTCCCAGACTTGTCGCTACGAACCGACGAATTTCCTCCAAAATTTTTTCTTCCATGCCACCGTCTCCTTTTTGTACTGTTTAGTCCAGAATTATTTATATGTAGGCATCGATTCAAAAAATCGATGCCTATAAATACCCTCAGTTTAAAACTGTTAGCGCCTCCTTGGCCATATCTTCCAAAACACCGCGGTTACAACGTCGTCTGGCGTCTACATTCATGCCAGTAGCTAAAGCCACGAAGAACCTAGCCAAAGACCGAACATCCCGTCCAGCAGCAAGTTCACCACGGTCTTGCCACTGTGCAATGAAAGCAGTCAGCTCGTCTTCCATCTTTTCGGCGCTGCCCCGTATTATCTCACGAGTCTCTTGGTCAGCTGTAACCAATGCCGTAGCTGTATTGGTAAAAAAGCAACCTCCTGGATAACCTTCATGTACAGCTAGATCTATTATCTCTTGCAAAAAACAAGCTATACCTTGTCGTAGAGAAGGTGCCGATGCCAGTATCTCACTACGCCGTTGCCTGACCATCGCAGCGTAATACTCTATGGTCTCACAAAACAGTTGCCTTTTGTCACCAAAAGTATCATACAAACTAGACCGACTTATTGCCATTGCTTCTATTAAGTCGGGAATACTCGTACCATCATAACCCTTTAGCCAAAAGACCTTCATGGCTTGAGCCAAGGCTTCTTTTCTTTCAAATTCTTTAGGTCTTGCCATTTTTTTCATCCTCCGAATATTATTAGTATAACAATTCTGGATCAATCAGTCCATATTTTTTTAAGTTCCTTCCTTTCTTTTATCCAAGGTTAATTTATACCAGATCACAAGGCGCTTATAATAGTAGAGATGAAGTTGTTGATGCGGGTATGTGCCTTGTAAGGTTTGTAGGCCGTAAAGTTGATAGTTGCTCTTAATAGGAAAGACACAGTACTGCTCCACTAATGGATAGGCTGTTTCTTCCTTAGCAATGATTGCTTGTACATTAACTAGTCGGATAACCGTCAGTTGACTCGTTCATATGTTAAATTCATATTGCTAAAAGAAGAAAAGATCGAAACGTTAAGACGAAAGCAAGTTTTCGAAGGGTGTCACAGGGACGGGGTTATTGACACTAACCTTCAAACTGGTTGAATTGTCGATCCCCGCCCCTGCGACACTCCTATTAATTTGATAAAGTTACTCATATTTACACATTAATGAGTTGCACATGATATACAGGGATCAAAAGAACGAATAATTCGACCAGGTATAACATATTTAAGATCAGGTGAAGGCAAATATGTGCCGACCAGTGCTATTTCTGCGGGACCGAGATTACCATATTCATCTTTGGGAGAAAAATTCCAGCCGGTGGGTGTTATAATATCATACATTGCTACTTCCTCATTGTTTATAAGTGCGCTATGAAGTAAAGGACCGCGCATGGCATCCATGACTGCGATCGCCTGGTTTGATACTAACTGTTTTTTTTGCTTTATTGGAGGCTCGCCAGGTTGCAACTTCTTCAACCATTCTTCCATTAGTTCTGTTATCATGAGAGTTTCAATAGATCGAGCTATGATTCGATCCATCGTTGATGTACCACCTGTATAGTGACCATTTATTATCATACGAGCAAGTGGTCCCCCTTCATAGTGCTTTCCTTTGTATAAGACTGCCTTTGTCCAAGTATACGCACCAGATTTGTAAGGAGCAGGTTCTGTTGCGTTCATCAACTTATTACGATGGAACCAAGCATGTGCAATGTCTTCTTGTATTAGATCTAACCTTGGTTTTGTCAGTTGTTTATCTTCCAAGACCCCACTTTTCAACAGAAAATTATTGTTTTTCTCTCCAAAACAGAATAAACCAAAAGACAGAAAACGACCCGCTGTTTTACCAATATGGAAATAATCATCATAGCAGTGAGCTATTAATTCAGTATCTGCCATCATACACCGATTCACAAAATCACGGATATCCTTTAAGAGAGCAAGAGATTGCATTATTTTATCAGTCGTGGGTGCAACAGCCGCGCCACCATGAACAAAACTATGCTGATGTGGAGCCTTTCCACCAAACAGGGCTAAGATTTGGTGACATTGTTCTGAGGCTTTCACTGCTCTGATATAATTCCCGGCTAAACGTTGATTTTGTTCTTCAGCAAGACGGCAGTCGAAACAGTTTTGGCGTAAGAATGGAGGTTGTTCAGGCATTATAACGTAATCAGGTAGTTCGAAAAAATAGAAATGTCTGATATGGTTTTGGAGGAAATCGGCAGCCAGCATAATATTTCGTAAATATTGAGCGTTTTCTTCTATATCGTTATCATAGAGTTTATCGAGTAAATAACTAGCAACGGCTCCATGTGCAGTTGAACAGATCCCACAAATGCGCTGCGTTAAATAGACCGCGTCTGTTACGTGGTGATTGCGCATAATGTATTCATAACCTCTAAACATAGTGCAGCAGACATCGGCTTCACTAATATAGGTTTTATCTACTGTGAGTTCCACCGATAGCAGACCGCTCAATCGAGTTACTGGGCTAAAGATTATTTTGTGCTGGCTCATTATTGTCTCCCTTCTCACTTGCTGATGCTTTATGGTTGGATTGCTGAATGTTATTCTTCTCAGGTAATGGCTTAAAAAAAGGTGCTGAAGCATCCGGAAAATCTTGGTTCGTGCAACCGATACAAGGAGTATTTACTTTTACAGGCCAGCTAACATGATTAATCCACTGACGATATGGGCAGTCCGATCCGGTCCGAGGACCAACACACCCCTGAGAGAACATACACTCCACATCACCGAGTTTTTTAGCAAAGTCATCTTTATCAAAGTAGGAACGCCTTTGGCAGTGGCGATGAACTGTATTTCCATAAAAAAGCTTCGGCCTATCTAACTCATCAAGTTCTGGTTTCCCATACATGAGTAGATGGGCAAGCGTTCCTACGAGCCAATCTGGATTTACAGGACAACCACTTACGTTAATAACTTCGCGTTTAAGTACGCTACCCACACCTACCGATCCAGTTGTATTGGGAGCTGCGGAGGAAGCACCGCCGAAACTAGCGCAAGTTCCCGCAGCAACCACGTACTGCGCCATTCCACCAAGGTTAGTAACAGCATCTAGTGCGGTAATATTTCCATTTTTGGTTCGTGCGATAATGTTATAAATACCGTTATCTTTGGTTGGAATGGCACCTTCGACAATGAGTACAAATTCTCCTTGGAATTCTTCGGCTGACTCAAAGAGTAAGTCCAGAGCATCTTCTCCTTGTGCCGCCATAAAGGTATTACTATATAAAAGGTCAATCATATCTGTAAGCACTTGGTGTAAATAAGGGTAGGTCGTATTCATGAATGCAATGTTGTTATCGCCACTATCACTTGTTTCTAGCCATATAACAGGCAATTTTCTGTTATTCGAGTGGTTTATAAATGTACGTACAGAGGGTAGAATTTGTGCAGAAAGACTATAATCCTTTTCAAGTCGATACTGCTCGCACAATTCAAGAAAGTCGATATATTTCATAGAATTCCTCAATTCTTGTTTTTATCATAATATGCCAATTTGTTATATTCAAGTACGATCTGTAGTAGTTTTTTTCATAGTAAACTACTTAGAAGGCTGCGTGAGCTTGTATCAAAATGAAGTGAAGTGTCTTGTTGGTAATAAGACGCTTCACTTCATTTACTACCTATTCTTTTTATTGCACTGGAAAGGTTCATAGTTCGAGGTAATCAATCATTTTCTTCTGGTAATGGCTCATGAGTTAATTTGAATAATGCAGCAGTAAATTCTTAATGCGGTATGAAGAAAATGCCCTTGATATTGGCTATAAGTGGCTATATTCTTTAATTCGCAAATGCCATTGGGTTCACACGTTACCACACAGACACTCTTTAAGTCACCATCATATAAAGCAAACATATCCCCGTAGTCTAAGTACCTATCAATCATGTCTTCTTGTTCATCTGCCAATAATAGTAAATCAAGAAATTGTTTCTTATCAATTTTAATCTTTTTAATTTCCATTTTAACCTCTCCAGTAGTAATTTTCATGTTAAAAGGTCATCTCTGAGTATAACTATAAGCTTAGTATCAAATTCCATTTTATACCTCTTGTCTAATTTAAATGTGATTTATATTCAAACGCTGTTATTCCATATATTCTTTTAAAGTGCTTATTTAAATGTGATAAATCAACAAAACCACATTCTGCTATGGCTGAGTAAATATCTTTTTCTTTTAGTAACTTCTTTGCATGATTTACCTTACAAAATAAGAAATATTGATATGGTGAAATTCCAGTATTAGCTTTAAATAATCTAATAAACTGAAACTTTGACATGTTAAGCTCTTTGCATATATCATCAAGTTTTAATGTATTTTCTAATTTACAATAAATTATTTCCTTCGCTTTTTTAATTAGAGCATTATCCTTTTTGTAATGTGTACAAATATTAGTTGAAGTAAAGTTATCTACGAGAGATAAAAGCAGCTCGCTGCACAACGCTTCATCTTTTTCGCTTAATATTGCACTAGAAAGATTTAATATACTTTTCTCAAGTTCTTGATTATACACTATAGGGGAAGAAAAACGTACTATATCCTTTTTATTAAGTGTCTCTAAAAATAACATTGGTTCAATATATAACATTACATAATCAATACCCATCTTATCATGTGCCATACCGTCGTGTGCTTGTTCAGGATAAAAAAGCATAACTCCATTTTTATATGATGACTGTAAACTGCCATCTAAATTATACTGCTGAATGCCACGCAAGGTTACACCCAGCGCATATTCCTTATGACAATGCTTTTTATATGTAAAATCAGTAAAACTTGCTGATAACGCAGTAATGCCTGATGACATTTTATATATAAATTTTTCCACATGCTTCACCTCGAAATAATTTCAACTACTCCCGACACCATTATCGCAGAATAAACTAAAAACAATGCCATAATTATATTAACATTCTTTTGATGTTTCTGTAAAAACTCCTTAAATATTGTACCGAAAAGCACCCAAGTGATAAAGGCTAAAAAGCCAATAAGGGTAGTAATTGCAACATATATTGCCAATGTAGACGGTGCTGTGTAGTATGGCATAACAAAGCTTGGAATTACCGTCATTGTAAACAGCACCACCTTGGGATTTACAAACTGCATAATGAAACCAGACCTCCATGTAATAGTAGTTTGACTTGCTGTCGAGGTTGATGTATCCATTATATATATTTGATAAGCTAGGTACAAAATATACAAGCTTCCGCTTACTTGCATTACAATCAAAATTTTTGGTATTATCGCCACAAGCATGGTATTTAAAATAGCTGAAATAGCAAGCAATGCACCAAAAGCAATCGTTGCCCCATATGTATATTCCATCGCTTTCTTTGTTCCAAAATTATGTACTGTGGATAATATAACAATATTGGTAGGGCCAGGTGTAAATGTAACAATAACGCAGTATATTAAAAAAGATGTAATATTCATAAAGTATGTTCCTCTCAAAGTATTCTTATAAATTTTACATCTTAAAATTAAATAAGCATAGTACATTATTGCGAGAACTACATGGTTAATTTAAACTCCGATAGAGCAGACTGAATCTCTTCAACCTGCTCTTTTTCTAATCATATACATTACTTAATTCCACAAATTGTGTCCAGTCTCGCTCAAAATCATCTAATGTTTTTCCAGGCGCTACAATACGAGTCAGGTGGCGGTTCTTTGTCTCACTTTAGCGATTTGAAACAAACTCCTGCAAGGCTAGGCTACTTTGCAGGAGTTTTGCGATACGTTCGACCCCTTAAGGTAGGGAGTCGGAATTGCTATACTTTTACCCAAAACTTTACAAGCTCCATTGCTAGAGTATCGGTACCAGTCCCAATATGAGATTTAAATTTCTAGTATACCAAATACCCTGACTTCAAATAATAACTGTAATACATATAACTGGAGGGAAATTGCATGACTGTACAACAAGATTTGCAAAAGGCGCTAGCTACGGCCAAATCCGCTCAAGGATCTTATGCTCAATTCGTCCAATCTACTCAAGACCAGACCGCAAAGCAAATGTTCCAGCAAATGGAACAAGATATGGTCAGACACATTGCTCAATTAAACAGTCGCCTTGGTACGGTTCAGGAAAACTATTCTAATCAAGATACACAACAGACTAGTAAATAGCTACTATGTAAAGCCTTTACAACGAGTAAAGGCTCATAACATATGAAAATGTTCGTCTATCGGAGGGTGACTGAATGGAATCAGTTATGGAAACGTCTTTACGAACCGTAATTGGCTTTGTCTTTTTATTGACTCTTACTAGAATTTTAGGTAAGAAACAGCTCGGACAGCTGACCTACTTTACATATATAACTGGAATTGCAATGGGTAATATAGCCGGCGATATGGTCGTACATAAAGATGTTGCAATTGCAGATGGACTTGCTGGCCTCACCATCTGGGCAATTATGACCTTTGCGGTCGAATATGCCAGCCTTAAATCCCCTACGATACGAGTTGCATTAGACGGTGAGCCGACAATCATCATAAATCGGGGACAAATAATGCAAAAAGAACTAGCCAACCATCGACTCAATATGGATGATCTTAGTATGATGCTAAGAACAAATAATGTCTTTTCCATAAAGGATGTAGACTATGCTATTCTAGAGCCCAATGGGGAACTCAGCATATTGAAAAAGTCACAACTTGAGGGAATCACAAGAATGGATCTCAACATCACCCCATCTCCGCGTTTATATCTACCTACAGAACTCATTGTTGACGGCCAGTTGGTAGCAAAAAATCTGAAAGAAATTAACCTCACTAAAGAATGGGTCTTGGAGGAGATTAACAAGGCGGGCTACCATTCATTTGCTGATATCTTCTTTGCGGAGTTGCAGAGCGATGGTACCCTATACCTTGAAGGAAAATCACAATAAATGCTAATTTTTATGAGTCAGGTGACGGTTTACGGTTCATGATTTAATAGATATTTATTGATATTTTATAGTTTTTTAACAGATATCCGTTTATAACCGCGTTTATAACCGCGTTTATTACCGAAAACAACGATTGACAAATAATATTTTATGTGATATAATGAAATATTATCAACTTGACAAATATATGTCAAGTTGATATGCTTCTTTTAGAACGATAATCCGTCAAAACTTTCAGGATATGGTTCTAAAGGAGGATATTCAAATGAAAGAAAATCAATTCAGTCTTACGGCAATAATGTGCGCCTATCTTCGTGCCTATCACGCCAAATATGATGAACCCAAAATTTTTGATGACTTTTTAGCCGATCAAATTATTCCCGACGAAAATCGCTTACTTATAGAAGAAGGGCTAACAAAACACCTTCAGCTAAAAGCCCCCGAACTCGCCGCATCACTTCCCGATCAAGCGACTGCATTAAAGTTGGTAGCACGAGCAATGAACAGTCGCTCTATTCTTCTAAGTCGTTCACGATATACCGAGGAAACTCTCGAAGCGGCTATCAAACAAGGTACACAACAGTATGTAATACTCGGAGCAGGATTGGATACATTCGCATTTCGACGTTCGGATATATTAGTAAACCTCCAAGTCTTCGAGATCGACCATCCGAATACGCAAAACTTTAAAACACAACGTATTAAGGAATTAGGTTGGGCAGTTCCAACACAGCTCAACTTTATTCCAATGGATTTTACGCAAGAGAGCTTGGATGCAGCACTAAAAAAATCATCCTATAACCCTCAGGTTAAAAGCTTTTTTAGTTGGCTTGGTGTCACTATGTACTTGACCCGTGAGGAAGTATTCGCAACTTTGCGCACTATTGCCACTATCGCGCCTACTGGCAGTAGGATTGTTTTCGATTATTTTGATATCGATATATTCGACGCACAAAAAACCGATACACAAATACAAGAAGAGCTGGCGCAAGTGCAGGCGGCGGGTGAGCCAATGAAAACCGGCTTTGATCCATCAATGCTAGCCTCAGATCTCGCCAACTTGGGACTTCATCTTCATGAGAATTTGAATCAAGCAGAGATCCAAAGACGTTACTTGCAAGGACGCAAATATGCCCATATTGCGCAAGCAGTAGTCAAATAACATTATAAGTAATCGCGGGGACGGCAGACCAATGTCATAAAACTATAGTGTAATAAAAAGTAAATAAGTTCATTTGCTTCCTTAAAGGTGCTATACCTTAGAAATATAAGAAGCAATAGAACCGTCCCACTGATTCCTTCTAATGTACGATAAATTAGAAGGTTCGGCATCCCCACGACACCCTGCGACACCCCTATTTTTAAGAGTCAGCAAGAGCGGTATTAGAAGTTGTCAAAAAAGCAACATCGCCATGGGTTCCCCTAGTCCGCCCCCGAATGCCATAGTAATGAAAATCCATAAAAGTTAAATATCTGTTTTAATGGCTTCTTCAAACACTTTACGTACAATATCTTTAGTAGTGCCACCTTCAAAAATTTTACGCTTTTCTACATAATAAGTTGGAACATAATAATAATCGTATTGCTTTGCAATTGCAGGAGTCTTCTCTTCATCAATGATTTCCACTTTAATATCTTTATATTTCGGATTCTCTTGCTTTACTTCATCAATCCAATCAATTGCTCTTTTACAATGTGGGCACCAATCTGTTATAAGCACAATAATATTTTTCATAAGTCTACCACCTTTCTTCTAATTGCATTATTAATACTGTTCTCAATTATATTAGAGTCTATTACCAAATGAATGGAAGGGATGATCAACTTGTCCCTTTTAGTTTACCCTCCATTATATATACATTAGCAAATAGTATCTTGGGATTTAACCTACAACTATAGTAGTGTCAAGAGACCAGCTAAGCAAAGTCAATCCCCTAGCTGAAAAAAGGTTTTTAAATGACGAACATAACCTCAGTCAAATCGTTGACTGAGGTTATGTTCCCATCCTAGAATTAACGTTTATGAGACCACGCTCTGGAGTGCTCCTAATGATATCACTTCGTTTACACTTTCAACAAATCGGATATTCTCCAGTGCGCCACTGGCAATGGCATTCCGAAGAATAATAGGTGCTATATCTATGTCTAGCGCTCCGCGATATGTAGAAAGCACGCAGTACTCAGCACAATAACCCGTTAGGATGATAGTATCAACATCGAGTTCTTTTAATTTTTTCTCAAGGTTCGTCTTATTAAACGCATTGCCATAGGTCTTCATGATGTGGATATCACTAGAAACAATATTAAGCTGTTCAATATTGTTAAATCCTTCAGTTCCAGGAATAATACCTTCTGCTTTATCCATATGCTGTATGCAAATAATCGGTAGTCTCTTTTTACGAAACAGATCAATAGCTACATTTATAAATTCGACCGCTTTTAGAGTTAACTGAGTTTTTTCCTCATTAGAAAAAGCGTAATAATTTTGCATGTCAATAATCAATAAGGCTACTTTCACTATTTTCCCCTCCAAATCAAAAATAACCGGAAACTGAGTAATTTTTTTTAACCATAGGTGTGTTTTCTGTATAATATTGGCCAGCCCCTCTTTTTGAAACTATATTTGTTTTTTCTAGTAAGCGGAAAAATTCTGCTGTTTATTAGAAAGGTTACCAAACAAATTCTGTTGAATATCTAATTTTATTGGATGTTTAAAAAACTGACTGACGGATGGAGGAATTTGAATGACGTTACTAGACTCAACCGATTTAGAAATTGTTAAATGTCTTAGAGAAAATGGGCGTATGTTGTGGAAAGATATCGGTGCCAAAGTCCATCTAACCGGACAAGCTGTTGCTGATAGAGTTCACCGTCTAGAAGATTTAGGTGTTCTAAAAGGATATAGCGTTATTTTAGATGATGACTTATTAGGAATTAGTCAAATTGCTTTGATAACCATTTTTTTAAAATCAGGACGCCATGCAGACTTTCGAACTTTTATTAAAAATAAAGAAGAAGTATGTGAGGCACACAGGATTAGTGGTGATGGCTGCTACTGGCTAAAAGCCAAGCTAACATCTCAAGCTCAACTGAATAAATTACTCGATGAAATAAATGAATTTGGCGGATACAGGCTTTGTTTATCAGTAAATAACTTTAAATAAATCATAATCCTCCTCCCTTAATCTTATAGATATCCAAAGCTCTCTTTTGTAAGTAATTCAAGAAACTCATTCATTTTTACAACTCTTATTTCTGCAATCTTTTTTGCTTTTGGTAAGGTTAACTTATTGATTACTCCGTCTCTTCTTGCAATTACCTGTTCATAACATATTTTTAGATCCTTTGGACCTCTGGCAAATTCTCGAGCTATACCAATAGTACCCAAGAAATCCAAAAAATCAGCCTCTCGTAGTAGCGTTGTTTCAATGTAGTTTATATGGTTGCAAGTCCTATAATCATGATTTTCGATGGCTTCAAAAATTATATTTTTGGTACTATCTGATAGTTCACAATCAGATAAGATCGTTTCAGCTACTCTCCTCGATCTTAATTCATGTCCTAATTCAACCTTCTCTGGATTAAACTGGGGACATGCCCCCCAATCATGAAGATACGTTGCATACCACGTAGCCTCTTCATCATAATTTATATTCTCACCGATTATCTTGATTAAATTTAATACACGCTGAACGTGATTAAATATCCAAGGTCCACCATATTCAATTGTTAGGCTTTCAATTTTATTTTTTATTTCCATCCCTTATATTCTTCCCTTTCGTATCCAAATTAAAGTTGTTCTACACATATTAGCAAGCACTAATAATAATTATAAAACTAACCCCATTCCCTCCGCAAAAAGCTACGAAATTATAAGCCTCTTGCAAGTTTTATAATTCAAGAGATTCCTTAAGAAACTTGATTTAATCAATTCTTTTTAAAGGAGCCGTGTCATGGGGACGGGGTTATTGACACTAACCTTCAAACCTTGTTGATTTGTCGACAACCCATCATAGACTTATTTTTGAAAAACCACTATTCCATATTTCGGAAGGAAGGGTGAAGCAAGGGGACGGTTCGTTTGCAAGACTTTGTATTATGCGATCCCCCAGGTTCAACCGTACCTGGTAACACCACTAGCCGCTTATCACGATTTTGGAAAATAAATATTGGGATTTTGGAAAAGATAAAAGAAACGAGGTTAAATAATTATTTATCCTAAGGAGTGGATCGTTGCTTGGATAATCGGGAAATCGCAAATCGAGTCCTTGAATTAACCTTAGAAATCACCCGTCTTGATATCTATGAATGGCGATACCTCGACCTGTTTACCTGGCAGTGGTGGCTGCTGCTAACAATACTAATCCTACCCTGGATTGTTTTTATAAAAATGGTTGATAAAAAGCATTTACCCGAAACGTTGCTATTTGGCTCATGGGTAATGATTATTTCTGAAACATTTGATCATATCGGATACGAACTCGGCATGTGGACCTATCTAGTCGAGATTTTCCCACTCTTCCCGCGATTTGAAGAGGTGAATTTTTCAGTCCTACCAGTTACATACATGCTTATCTATCAAACTTATAAAGATTGGAAAGAATATCTAATAGTAATAGCAATTGCTGCAGGTACATTCACCTGGATTGGTGAGCCCATACTTATATGGCTGGAACTCTACGTCCCTTTAAAATGGGTTCCTGCTTACGGATTTCCAATCTACGTAGCCCTCGGACTGATTACCAAATGGGGAACTCAAAAGATTTATAGTCTCGCTAAAACTGAGGTTAAACAATAACCAAAAATCCGCGAATTCGCGGATTTTCATCATTCGAAATCTCCGCGGGGTCAGGCTTGACTTGTTAAAATAATTGACTTATTACTATTACAAAATTAAGTCAATTTCCAACAAGTCAAACCTGACCCCAAAAATATCTAAAAAATATCTGATTCAGAAACCAGATTACCTGTTTTAGCCATAATCGTTCTTTTGAGTATCACTGCTTTACATAGTTTTATTTTCTTTTCCGCAGTAAAGTAACAGTTTCTCCACCTATTCCCCAGTTATCGGTATCCACCTCATCAATTGAAACAACTGTTGTCTTGGGATTCTTCCCCAGTACATCTACAAGAAGTTGAGTTGCTCCCTGAATCAATAGTGCCTTTTGTTCAGGTGTAGCTCCTTCTTTGGTAATCCTTATGTTTACATATGGCATCATTCATCACCACCTTTCCTACTAATTTTCAGTGGCATCAACACTAACAAAGCAAATATTAAAATCACAGCAGCAAAAAGGCTAGGAGCTAAGATGTTGAAGTTTTTTTGAAGATATGCCGCGACAATAGGTCCTATGATTTGGCCTAAAGCATATACGGTTGTCAATTCTCCGATAGCCTGCATTTGAGCTTCCGGTTTCATTCGGGAGGCTGAGGAAATTGTTAGGCTGGTGATCCCCATAAAGGTTCCGCCAAATAAAGCGCCTCCAACTAAAGCACTAATTTGACTTGGAATTATAACTGGCAGAAGAATTCCTATGGCCTGCATCCCATACGCCAGCATCAAACTCACTTTTATACTTGTCTTTTGGGCAATTTGTGACCAGAGATATGTTGAGGAAGCTGCCGACAAACCAATTAATATCCAACTTTGGTTTGCAATATGACTGAGTTCAGGCACTGATTTTATCATTTGCACTATAAATGTGGCTGTAATGATATAGCCAATACCTTCAAATCCATAGCTGGCCAGAAGAATGTACCACTCATAATCCCTCACAAACTTAACTCGGGTTTGTATCTGTCGTGGTTCCCCAGCATTATGGCGCGACACTTTCGATAGAGTGTACCACGCGACGATTCCAAAGATACTTCCACCTAAAGCTAATCCCTGCCAGGTGGCTATCCAGCCACCTATGGTGTCAAACATTGGTACAAATATGCCTGTAAACACAATTCCAATGCCGACTCCGCTATAAAGATATCTCGCCCAATCACTTCGCCGTTGTTCTAAAGTAATGCTTGAAGCAACGACAAATAAAATTGCGCTAAGAAAACCAGAAAGTAGCCTCAACAGAGTCCAAAGGTAAATATTTAGCGTGAGTGTCATGGCTATCAGCAAGATTACACTGGTAACTAATTCCACCCCTATCCAAGCCCTTACATACCTTCCAAACCACTGCTTTCTTGAGATATAGGCTCCAATAAGATAGCCTAAATAGTTTGCAGAAGCCATGACTGCAATTTCCCAATTTGATATACCAATATCTCTCTGCATCAGTGGAATAATCGGTGTAAACCCAAATCGCGAAATTCCCATTGCTAAGCTTAAAGCGCAAATTCCACCCACTAGAGTTGAAATACTACGGCAATTTTTCGATTGTATCACCACCTAGTCAAGAATACAGTTTCATGTTACTATAAAGAAGCAATCATTAGAAGCGATCAGTTTCTATGATAGCAATCGGATTTATCTATGGGAGCTGATAAAGATGGATTTTGAAGATATAAAAGTATTCCGTGTAGTAGCATCACTTGGTTCCATGACCCAAGCAGCGGAAGCCCTGGGATACGTACAATCGAGCGTCACTGCGCGCATACGAAAACTAGAAGCAAACTTAAAAGTAAATTTATTTTATCGTAATGCAAAAGGAGTGCATCTCACCCCCTCCGGTCGAATTTTCCTAGAATACGGATTAAAGATTACAAGTCTCACGGAAGAATTGCACCACCTCTTGAGCTCAAGTGAAGTTCCAGGCGGATTACTGCGAATTGGCTCTATGGAAACAACAGCAGCAATTCGTCTCCCTTCGCTGCTCAAAAAATATCATTCCTCATATGATAAGGTCGAATTATCACTTCACACTGGAACTACCGAATACCTAATTAATCAAGTTCTGAATTACGAGCTTGACCTGGCCTTTGTCGCAGCGCCTGTCAACCATCCTGAAATTACTGAAATCGAAAGCTTTAGAGAAGAGATGGTCCTGGTTGCCGAAAAAAAAGAAAATATCCAAGATATTTTGGATATTTTAAGAAATAGAACAATATTAGTTTTCCGCCTTGGCTGCTCTTATCGATCATTGCTTGAGCGATATTTATTGGAGAGTAATTCTATACCTTTAAGACGTTTTGAATTTGGCTCTCTAGAAGCTATTATTGGCAGTGTGTCAGCTGGTATCGGAATCTCCTTATTGCCTAAGTCTGTTATAGAAGATAAGCTTCACTCAGGCGTTCTAACCGCTTATAAGCTGCCATCGCATCTACAAAGTTGCACAACAATGCTAATACAAAGAAAAGATGTAATACAAACGGCAGCCATGACGAATTTCGTTAATTTAATAAATGGCGAGCACTAGTGTTTTCAATATTATTTTTTATAAAGCAATAATATATTAAAATGAAAATTTGAGATGGCCCTAAAAATATACTTAAAATACAAAACTCCTGCAAGGCTTGAACTGCCCCCTGTCAAGTCAATGTCATTAAGGGAGCATATCAGCTAGACGCTTTGCAGGAGTTTGTCGTATATATATTGTTTTTTTGATCAGCTCTAACTATTGTCTATTCCTATTATCATTGCATGGACAGGGGTTCGCATAGGTGAGCCGAACCAGTCCAAATCCACCCCATTGTAGTTCCAATTGTATCAATATAACCAATAGAAACTGCAAGGAGTGAGCCGTAAAAAAGCATCTCTCTTAAACGACTCTTATCAATGAGCATAATAAGTATAGCATACAGAAGTATCATACTTAAAACAATTACGAACCAACTAGATGAGAAAAATTCTACTGAAAGCCAATGTGGAAAAAATTGATTCCACAGAGTAAGCCTTGTATTGGCAATTCCTTCATAAGTAGACATAAGGGAAATCATCCTAGATGTTATTTTTTATAGTTACTTTGCATCAAATATTGTAAACTTACTTAGATAATTTCTCAAAATGAAATATCTTATAGTATTGATAAAATACCGCAAAAAGTATCCAATCAGCAATATATGAATGGTAAATTTTCCACCATAAAGGATAGGTTATATGTCCAGTATAAGCATGTATCCATTCGACGGTAATCATAGCACCCGTCCAAAGAAACCAATATCCAAACATTCGCCAAAAGGTCCTTTGCTTTGGTAGCCATTGAATGAATAGGTATACTATGACAACATACATTCCCCAAGTATTTACGAGTTCCGGTATCATTGAGGTATGGTCATCATACTGCCACAAGCGGTAGCGATTTACAATAATATCTGTTGTACCTGCGATAAGTCCCGAAAAGAAAGATACAGGAAAAATCTCTCGCCAACGCTTTTTATCCGCAAGTATAAGCCATATCAGCCATTCAAGTATAAATCGAATTATCCAAAACAATTATCACACCTCTATCCCCACTTACCACTGTTAGGTATTACTTAATTTTGGACACAACACTTTCAATTACCCATTTCCCAATGATAGCATTCGTCACATAAATCGGCAAAGACCAATGATGATACCAATTCAAAGCAATGTATATTCCAAGCCACTCAGCAAAGGGTTCGCCTACAAATGCCCGACCAAGAAGGATTTCCAATGTGGAAAATACTGAAATATGAGCATATGGGCTACAGGCAAAAGTCCCCAATCAAGTGGTAGTAGAACAGGCATTATAGGTAATAGCTTTATAGGGTAAATCCATAACTGCATAGTGACTCCTAACCAGTCCATTACAGTTATAATAATCATCATAAAGAAGCCCAAATTAAGGATTATTGCTATCTTTGACTTATCTACAAGCTTCCACCAAATAACCCAAGGAATAATTAAAACTACAAGAAGCGCCCACCATTGATATGTAAGAAGCTCATATTGCAACCAATGTTGATATTGCAGTTGATGAAGATATTTTTGGGCTTCTAATATCACTGCGTAGTACGATGAATCGCCAACCATATTTGCTCCCCCACAATTTAATCAATGTTATTATTATCTAATGGCTTTTGATAAACTATACACCTGTCTATAATCCATAGATAAAGTAGTTTTACCGTTTATAGTAGCCAAACTATATTGCAAGTAGCATGCCACAATGTTGATAAACTAAAAAACCTATCTCACCTTGCTGTATAAGATAGATTTTTCGCAACATTTGTATTTTTCTAGTAGTATCCATATGGAAAATAGACTGTGCAACCATGTGACAAATTTGCATCCTCTTTTATATAGTCTCGGTTACATATCTGACACATAAAAGCCACAACTGGAAAATATTGCACTGCCTACTTTTATTTTTATATACTATTACTTTATCATTTTTTAAAACCTGAAGCAGTGGTGGTCAACTTTTGCATTGACAAATATACCTATAGAATATTAAAAAACGTACAACAAATACTATTTATTATACTTTAATAAAAACTTATCTATTTTATGAAGGAGGGGTAGAGTATGAAAGTGACAAATGTTGAAGAATTATTAATTAGAATGCAGGAAGTTCGAGAAGCTCAAAAGGAATTTTCTACGTATACCCAAGAACAGGTAGATACAATTTTTAAAACAGCAGCTATTGCAGGAAATACTGCAAGAATTAGTTTAGCAAAGATGGCTGCCGAAGAAACAGGTATGGGAGTTGTAGAAGACAAGGTTATTAAAAACCATTATGCTTCAGAATATATTTATAACGCATATAAAAATACCAAAACTTGTGGAGTTATTGAAAGAGATATAGCCAATGGTATTACAAAAATTGCAGAACCAGTAGGAGTTATAGCAGCAATTGTGCCAACGACAAATCCAACATCTACAGCAATATTTAAAGCTCTTCTCGCATTAAAGAGTAGAAATGGTATCGTTTTCGCTCCACATCCAAGAGCTAAAAATTGTACTATTGCAGCAGCTAAAATAGTACTCGATGCAGCCGTTAAAGCAGGCGCACCAAAAGGTATCATAGGTTGGATTGATGAGCCTTCAGTAGAACTTTCTGGGATTGTTATGAAAGAAGCGGATCTAATACTTGCAACTGGTGGGCCAGGAATGGTTAAAGCTGCTTATTCATCAGGGAAACCAGCTGTCGGCGTTGGTGCAGGAAACACACCAGCAATTATTGATGAAACATCTGATATTCAAATGGCTGTAAGTTCAATTTTAATTTCTAAGACTTTCGATAATGGGATGATATGTGCTTCTGAACAATCAGTAATAGTTCTGGCAGATGTCTATGAACAAGTAAAAAAAAGAGTTTACTAAAAGAGGAGCTTATTTCCTTAAACAAGATGAAGTAGAGAAAATAAGAAAAGTACTATTCATTAACGGAGCATTAAATTCAAAGATAGTAGGTCAACCTGCTTATAAGATCGCAGCACTAGGCGGAGTGACCGTTCCTGAAGAAACAAAGGTTATTATAGGCGAAATTGAATCTGTAGAATATGAAGAAGAATTTTCACACGAAAAATTATCTCCAGTACTTGGCTTTTATAAGGTTACAAGCTTTGATGATGCTGTAACAAAGGCTGCAAGACTTGTTGAACTTGGAGGCTTTGGTCACACTGCATCCTTGTACACTGACAAAACTAAGTCTGCAGACAGAATCGCTCAGTTTGGTGAAAAAATGAAAACAGGCAGAGTTTTAGTAAACACGCCATCATCTCATGGCGGTATAGGGGATCTATACAACTTTAAGCTATTGCCTTCATTAACATTAGGTTGTGGATCATGGGGAGGAAATTCCGTATCAGAAAACGTTGGTGTTAAACAGTTATTAAACATCAAGACTGTAGCTGAGAGGAGAGAAAATATGCTGTGGTTTAGAATTCCCCAAAAAGTTTATTTTAAATATGGTAGTCTTGGTGTAGCATTAAAAGAGCTACAAGATCTGAACAAAAAGAAAGCATTTATCGTAACAGATAAAGTTCTTTATGATCTAGGATATGTGGATAAAGTTACAAACATTTTAAAAGAAATTGGCGTAGATTTTAAGATATTCTATGATGTAGAACCAGATCCAACTCTTGAGATAGCAATACAAGGTGCTAAAGAAATGGCAATTTATCAGCCAGATACAATTATATCAATTGGCGGAGGATCACCAATGGATGCAGCTAAAATCATGTGGGTACTGTATGAACATCCAGAAGTAAAATTCGAAGATCTAGCTATGAGATTTATGGATATTAGAAAGAGAGTCTATCCGTTCCCACCAATGGGTGAAAAAGCTATCATGGTCGCAATACCAACTTCAGCAGGTACAGGTTCAGAAGTGACTCCATTTGCAGTAATTACTGATCACAAAACAGGAGCTAAATATCCATTAGCTGATTATGAGCTAACTCCAACTATAGCTATCGTAGATGCTGAATTGATGATGAATATGCCAAGAGGTTTAACCGCAGCGTCAGGTATTGATGCTTTAACTCATGCTATAGAAGCTTATGTATCAATTGTTGCTACAGACTTCACTAATGGATTAGCGTTAGAAGCAATTAAATCAATATTCGAGTATTTACCAATCGCTTACACTGAGGGTACAACTAATATAAAGGCAAGAGAAAAAATGGCTCATGCTTCAACAATAGCTGGTATGGCATTCGCTAATGCTTTCCTAGGAGTCTGTCATTCAATGGCACACAAATTAGGAGCAGAGCATCACATACCACATGGTGTAGCTAACGCAATTTGTATCAATGAAACGATAAGATTCAATTCTGTAGAGAACCCAACAAAACAAGGAACCTTCTCACAATATGAATATCCACATGCTAAAGAAAGATATGCAAAAATTGCTGACTATTTACAATTAGGTGGAAACACAGACGAACAAAAGATAGAATTATTAATTAAAGCTATTGATGCATTAAAAGCTAAGCTCAACATTCCTATGACAATCAGTGAAGCAGGAGTGTCTAAAGAAAGATTCTATGCTACATTAGACAAGATAAGCGAACTAGCTTTTGATGACCAATGTACGGGTGCTAATCCAAGATACCCATTAATCAGTGAAATTAAGCAAATGTTTATCAATGTTTTTGAAAAATAAATTAACTAATTAGAATGCAGAGTACACTTAGCATTAATTTATCCATTGGCTTGTTGCTGATAGTTCCCATGTTGCTACGGATTCGCCTGTATAAAATGTAAAATTACTACCTTCTCAATGGAAAAGAATTTGTAAGGCTCGATTTCAAAGTCAATCCTTTGTTTCAGATAAGGTCTAAATCAGAGTGAAAAAACTCACGCCCATATCCTTAACACATTGAGGATATGGGCGTTTGGTATTTATCTTCCCTCTTTGCTTTTTCAAGCCCCAGCATACCAATCTATTGACTTGTAGGCATGTTGAAGTAGGAACAATCCCTTGGCGAATAACATTCTCTATCTGCTGCCAGCTTCTCGGTGAAGTTCATGAAGATACATGAGTGCTCAAAATCTGGCTATACTAGATGGTAGTTAATATTATGAGGAGGCAGTTGATTTTTATGAATATCTATGAGGTTATTCATGATGTATTTGAACCATTTTTAGATGGCGAAAAAAGACCCTTAAATATTATGGAGGCCACGAATTTATGGTTTTTTCTTGCTATAAGTGAGACAACGATGCGCAATGAAGAAATAGCCCATAATTTAGCTCAAAACCAGGAGCTTAAACAAAAGTTATGGGATGTAAAGGTTAGTGTTCATCAACCAATTGCAAAGGAAATACAAGATTTTCTGCTAGCAGAAAAGGTCCCCTTGCCCAAAGGGACTCCACCAAGACCATTTGGAGATTTTCCACTTATCCCTGATGGAGCAAAATTAAATGACGAAGAAATTGCCAATCTAATGTCTTTTAACCTTCTTCTTGGAATTAATTATGCTACAAGAGGACTTACAGAGTCCATTCGTGCTGATGTAGGATTAATTTTTTTCAAAATTATTGTTAGAAAAACGATTTTTGGGGCAACAGTAAAAAAACTTATGGATGAACGAGGGTGGCTTCATGCTCCACCTATCTATAAATCGTAAGCTGACTTAATGGGACACGGAGGTACCTTGTCCCAAATAAAGAGGCAAGCTTTAATTTTTTTTATTTTATCGCTCCTGTCAAAGTTAAGAGAAACTACTCAGATCTACTAACTAGGTAGACTCTGAGTAGTTTCTCTTTTAGCTAACTCACTTCCCTAGGACATTATTTTCTGGTGCCCATTTTTTTTGCCATCTTTAAGAGGAGCTAGAACCGCGTTATTTTCATTAAAGGTTTAGTATTTTTAAGAATTTTTCCTATTTATTAAATAAATATTTTAAGATTACTATTCAACTTGTTAAGTTTCTACACTGGTTCAAATCTTATCTTCAAAGGGAATGTAAATGATTAACTAAAAGTATTCTCCCTCACACCTGGCAGTAAATCATAAATAGACCTGCCAATCTTTTGTTCAAATTTAACCTTATTTTCAAACAGTAGGTTCCATTTGACTGCAGTATACTTAGTCGTACCATATCGAAGGGCAACATCCACTAATCTTTTTTCCAGTAAGCAAAACCCGGTAGGAAGCGCTAGGCAATCGCACAACTGAATAAGCCAATCATATTCATTATATTCAATGGATGTTATATAGGATTCTAAAAACTGTATTTCCTCTTCTGAACAATCCCACTTACCAGGATATTCATCTAAGTGCTTGAGCCAAAATGTATGGGTAATACAAATCCTTGCAATATCATCGTATCCTTGTTGCTGTAAAAAATGATACCCATCAAGAGAATGACGCATATAAGTTATTCCAGCCCGTCTACCGATATCATGCAAGTATCCCATCACATAGGCGAGTTCACTATCAAGCTCAGGATGTACTTTGGCAATCACCTCAGCAGCTTGAGCAGTAAATAAAGAATGGGGTACCCAATTCCCTGGATTGAGTCTTTCCGCTTCCATTAAGAACTTTGTAGCTGTATCCCTATCGGGAATTCTCATAAAATTTCCACCTCAAATTCAATCTTTACGAAGACCAGATTCTGTTAACCTTTCCAAACTTGATTTATGATAGTCCAATAATTTAAGAAATATCCCGCCACTTATCATATCGAATAAATCAGCTTAACGATTTACATTCGCTGTATCACAATAATCTCCTTGTAAAATATTCCTTGACGAAGCGATGGGACGGTTCGTCCGCTTCCAAAATTGTTTATTCCAGAAGGTTAATAGAGAAGCAACAGAACCGTCCCATCGCTTCTCTATAATGCCATGCATTCGGCATCGCGGTGGGGTACGCGGCCCGAACAAAAAACGTCCTGCTTTACAATGGTAATTTTTATAGTATATCATAAAATAGTATTTGAAATTTCCTCAAATCTTTCATCAGTTATACCAAGTTTTTTCTTAAATCTTTCATCTTCCATTCTTGCCATAATTATCTTGCTCGGAGATATTTCCTTAATAATATTTTTTATCTTCTGAATTGATTCTTCATCATCGTTATAGCCCTTAATGAATAAAATAAAAAAAAGCCCAAAAGATATTATTAAATATCTCCCAGGCTTTTATCCTTCCGTGTACACAGTTAACTGTGTGTTTTCTCTCGGACCTGCCAGTTACAAACTGCGGAACCCTAGAAAACTTAAATATATAATTAAATTACGATTTACAAATCTAAAGTCGCAGCTCAATTCTAGCATAACATTAAGATTAAATCAACCATATGCCTTTCCTTCGCCAAATTTTTCATACTGAAATGTCAAGGGGACAGGTCCTTTGACACTTGTACCTTTTCCATAAGGCAGATAATGTTTTGATTTTGACTGAAACTCTTTTAAAGAAACAATTTTTTCGTCGGAGCTAAACAAAATAATGGAAACGCCATTAAATTCATCGCGCACCCCGTCAAAATCACACTCGAAATACCATTCTGCCACGGTGCAGTTCCCCTCATGAATGAAATGCTTTATTCTCCATTGCAAAACGGTTCCTCTTTTATTCCAATCGTTAAACCATTTTAAAATTTGGTCAATCCCGTGATATTCAGGTCCATAACATTCACTATAAAAAACTTCATTTGTAAATATATCTTCTAATTGGGCTGATTCTTTAGTAAGCCATGAATTAAAGTAGTCTTGAATTTTATATTCTCTTCTTTTCAAGAATTCCCCACTCCCTAATCAATCTATTCTTCTAAAAAACAAATCCCATATTTTCTATTCTATTTACTATTAAAATACAAAACTCCTATAAGGTTAGTTCGCTTCGCAGCATGTGGGACAAGGTTCTCTGGCCCACTAGATCCTATCAATTACACTTTTAGATATTCCTCCTTGCTAATTGCCTTATAGCATTGAATATTTTTAGCTTTTACAACGAAGTCATAGTAAGATTTTTCACTTTTTAGGAGTTGCCTTATCTGCGGGTTTGACTTCTTTTGCATTGTCTCGCACATCTTGAGGAATCTCTATAGGATCTACTTGATTATATTTCGAATACGTTATCTGCATATTCAATGTCGATTTTGTTAAAAAATCTTCGATTTGAGTCCTATCCTTTGGATTAGCTATCTCCAAAAACAATCCTGCCCCTTTTCGAATCGGTTCTGTCAAATCCATATCTATTTCTTTTACCATCTTAGTCGCTTTATCAACTTTAACATTATATTTTATATCGCCAGCAGCTAACAACCCAAGCCGTCCTATCGCAATCGTCTTCAACATGTCCCTATCCTGCACATCATTTAGTTTGACAGCTGCACCTATAGCATCACTTATTTGCATATTATCCAAAGTTATTTCCATATATTTATAGGATGGTGTTTCCTTTTTCAGCTTCACCGATTTTATCAACTGCAACATATCCATTCGAGCAGAGACCTTTTCATCCGCTGAAAGTTCTTTGTTCAAAGAAAGATCGATCGGCACAATCTGTTTGATCCATTTCTCGTTACTTAACGTATAAAGCACTAGATTGCCTTGGTTTTGTTCTATATACTGCTTTAACATCACTGTATTTTCTTTATTTTTTACATCAAGATACGAAATGTTTATATCTTGTTTGTAGTTCAGCGGTTTTTCCTGGCCTTCCCCATTGATTGCAATTTCCACTTCCCCCATCGGCGTTTCAGCCTTGATCGCCACGTCATAATGCAAGTTGTTTACATCCATCATATTTTTATATACATCGTTCAAATACGCCTTTTCCGGTGACAGCTTTTCCTCGGCAAAAGCAAACGAATTGCTCATCGCCACAAACAACAATCCCCATACTAAAGCAACTCTCCAATTGATCTTTCGTAACAATCCCATCATTCAATCAAGCTCCCTTTTTATAAATTCCGCTGCATCCACGCATTACCAGTATATCCCATTTTCTTTTGTTCCCTTACATAATCATAAGCTTCTTTGAAAACAATCCCATATTTCTATTTACCATTAAAATACAAAATTCCTGCAAAGCTAGGCTGTTTTGCAGGAATTTGTCATATATTTTGTTTTTTTGTATTATTGCAGGGAGGTATTTATAGAAATATAATGAATATTAGGATAAAATGATAACTATGTCAAAACTGTATCTAATAGATATTTTAAAGGGAGTTTTACAATTAAAGAAGTAATTTTCAAAGAAACATTTCTCCGTCATAAAAATAAGTTTATTGGAATAGCTGTTCTTTTTTGCATAGAGGCTTATTTTTCGTTTCGATTCTATAGCGGAGAACCGGAAATTCCAACAGGAATCTTCGCTATTGATGTATGCAATGCTCTTTTTCGCGATTTGTTGTTGGCAAGTATATTTATGTTTTTCCGAAAACATATTACGTGGGTTAAACAAGCTGCAAAAGATTACTCTCCAATAGTAATTTTAGCAATTCTTTGGTTAGGTATCTCGATGGTTATTATTAATTCATTAAATTTAAATTTTAGTGCAATAACTATCATGTCAGTTCTTACAGGTGTGATTAATAATGTTATATTCGTACTATTAGCTGGCTACCTATATACTAAACGGAATCATATACTATCTAAAACCATATACTTTCTGTCGTATTTTTTGACCATTTTGATTTTTTATAGTGACACCATATACTTTTTTGTTACATCAACACATATTGAAAGGGTGTTATTTGACAATTTAAACAATTATTCAATAACAGGTGTATTATATACTACAGATAAAATTGTTTTACTCGGCATACTGCTAAGCCTTTTCTTTCTTATGTTATTATTTCGCGCTCCGAAAGAGATGCATAATTTGCACACAAAAAATGTTGGTATCCTTATTATAATGATCTGTATTTTAGCTAATCTTGTTAATTTCGCCACAGCCTACGTGTATCCAAAAGTACTGATGGAAGAAGGGTTTGATGAAGAAGCGGAAATAGAAGTATGCAGAAATCTATCCCGCGATTTGCTTACCAAGTCTGTAACTATCAACTTAATACGAGAATTTTTGCGAAATGACGATAGACATGTGGCAGCTGCCAATCAGCTTTATCGTGTGGCATTTTCTGAACAGGAAACTAAGCTGCTAAATGAATTAGGAATTGCTGTTAGCGAAAAACCTACTCCCACTCAAAAAGCTTTTCCATATGAAAAAATAATTGTAATTATCGCTGAATCGTTTCATCGAGATTACTTGCATTTCTATAATTCACGAATTCCAACGGAAACAACAGAATTTTTGGATGGCTTAGTGACGAAGTATCCTCATTTGGATCATTATTACACTTCTAATAAACCTACAACTCAGGGACTTAACTCTATGTTTCTTTCCCAGTCGATCTATTCCGACGAGCAATCTTTTGAAAATAATGTCACGTTATTCAAAACTCTCGAAAGTAACGGTTATGATACAGTATTTTTGGAAGCTACTAGCCAGTACTATAATGATGAATTCCGGGCATATAAAAAACGGTTTGGAATGCAGACTTACAGAGCAAAAGAAGATTTAGAAAGACAAGGATATGTGGGAAGCACTGGCTGGGGATTCCATAATGATGTAATGTATGACGAAACGATCAGATTATTGGAACAAAATCGGGATAATAAATTTTTTATAGCGACTAAGACGATAGATTCGCATCAACCATTTCCGTATTGCGGGCTTCCTGAAAGAGATATTCCAGCAAATATCAAGAATCAATATAAAAATGTTTATCTTAAAGGAATCTATTGGGAAAATATTACCTTGAAAAAATTTTTCCACGATCTTGAAGAGCGAAATTTGCTGGACGATAAGACTCTTATTGTTGTTACAAGTGATCATAATCCTCATCCAAGTCAGAATGACAATTACAAGCGCCTAGGGCAAGACGATTTGCGTTTAAGCCCAGCTCCCATCCCGCTTATCTTTGTTAGCAAAAATTTGCAGCCTTTTGACAATTTTAGCAGTGCAACATTCGCAAGTCAGATTGATTTCGCCCCCACACTTTTAGGAATATTAGGAATTCCTTCACCACCGGAGTTTTCAGGCAGAAATATAACTACTATTCCTGAAGATCGTGGTTATGCAATTGGGTGCGTGGGAGAAACAATTTACTACTGGTCAAAAGACCGCCAACTAACAATAGACATGTATAACGGAAAAAATCAAAATGATTATGAAAAATCACTGATACATTGGGTTCAAGATTCATATGTCAAATATTTTCATGGTAATTCTATCAATGGGTTGCAGTAGGGTCAGGTTTGAGTTGTGAAGTCCTTCTTACTGCTTTGCATGCAAGCAACACCAGGCTAGTAGAGCTATAATAAGTCAATATAACGATATGGCAAACTGCCCCCATTTGTAGATTCATTGCTATGCCTACAAACGGGGGCATTTTGTGCTTGATTCACTCTTCTTTCTGGTAGCAGCCGATTGCTATTTTTTTAGTTCTGTTCGATCAATAAGCTCACCGTTTTGCTTAAAAGCAGTGACTTTAAGAGCATCATGTGAGGCTTCAAACACAAGGTAATTCGGCATATCAAGTGGATTATAATAAAGCTCATCCATCGGTTTTTGCGGAGATTTATCCCATACCCTGTCGCCGCTGCGCCCTGTCGAAATATAGATCGTCCCGTCAGGGTCGGGATTGCCATTTTTCAGTGCCTTGGTACGCGCGTAGGAATGGACATGTCCAGTAAATACAAGATCAACATGATATTGATCAAACACTGGCACAAAGGTTTGACCAATATCATCAAGCTGCCCATTGAAAGGATGTGTCCAGATACCACGATGCATAAGAACTACCTTCCACCTTTTCTGTGTTTTAGAAAGGTCTTTTACAAGCCATCTCTGTTGTTGCTCTAGTAAATCAGGATACCATTCCTGTAACTCATTTAATTGTGTATTGAGTACGATAAAATGTACGTCGCCATAGTCATAGGAATAAGCGAATCGTTCCAGGCCTGCCAGACCATTTGCCGGCAGAGCAAAAAGTGAAAGATAGTAATCGGGTTTCGCCATCTTCCAATCGAGACTATATGTCTCGTGATTTCCCATGACCGGAACTACAGGTATTGCTTTTAAAAGCTTCGCTCCTCCATCAAACCAGGCATTCCACTGCCATTCGTCCTGGCCATTATCAACGAGATCACCCATATTAACAAAAAACACCGCATCCGCATTGCTTTCCCATGCTGTCTGAGCTGTTTTCGCCCAATCTTTATAATCTACTGACTGTGAATCACCAAAAATAAGTGCCTTAAATGATGTTGACTCTGGCTCCGTCTTGAATTCCATCCATGCAGATTGTCGTTTGCCAACGGAAATACGATATTCATAGTCAGTTCCAGCCGTAAGATTGGTAACATGTGCCGTATAAATCCCAAAGTGTTTTCCCCCATTATATGTAGGCAACTCCACTGCCTCTGCGTTGACCTTTATGATATTTTCAGACTGCTTGGGCCGTACCTCCAAATTTCCTGGCTCACCAAACTTTGCTGTCTTCCACGAAATCGTATGCTCATGCTTCATGTCTGCTGTAACCACATGCATGATCTGACCTACATCAGTACCATAACCTATATGCACCAATTTCGACACAGATAAAAAACCTATAGTAGCTATGACGCAAATAAGCATAAAACCAAAGACATATTTTTTCATTTACATCACCTCGTTACTACATTGATTTCCTTTATTATCCACATTGATGCCTCACTTTATCCCTTTCGCAATATAAATCATTTTTTGGTGCGAAAAGCCAAGCTGACCTTGAAATGCTTTCCAGTCCAGTTTGGAAATTTAATATTGTTTTGTCACGCTCCTTTCGAGCTCAATGTCGAGTCTATCTATGAATGACGTGAAAGCCTCGTTGACATCGATTCCAAGGCGATCAGATAATACTAGAATCCACCAAAGACACTCCGCAAGCTTGCCTTTAAGCTCGGAATTCACATCTCCATTATATGCCCATCGCCCCTCAGAAGCCATAATCAGACGACCGAGGACACCGACATCAGTAGAAAAAGCAAGCATGTCCTCTTCAGTTGTCCATACATTCTCATGGTATTGTTTTTCGAGTTGCTGGTAAAGCCTGCGCACACGCATAGCGCGTTCAGTGGCCTTAGTGACAGAGGTCGAGTAGAAGCGCGTCTCACGACGCGCAACCCTCACAGAACCGTGCGGGCGC
>NZ_JAJHJB010000043.1:0-39547 GCF_020819555.1 Pelosinus baikalensis | reverse complement strand
CGGAGTTGGCTTCTTCCAATAATTTGCGAATGGTCAATACGTCAGCTGCTCTTTGGATAAAGGAAGCTGCAATAAAATCCATGCCTTCTTTGGCTGCAAATAATACGTCTTTAATATCTTGTTCCGATAAAGGGGGTAAATTGACCGATACACCTGGGGCTGCTACACGTTTGCGATTCCCAATCACACCCGTATTTAATACCGTAGTATGAATATCATCGCCTTCTACTTTATCAACTTGAAGACAAATCAGTCCATCGGATAGCAGAATTTGATTACCGGCAGCTACTTCTTGGGGCAAATGACGATGATTCACGGAGCAAATCTCTTTTGTACCTTCTATGTCTCTGGAGGTTAGGATAAATTTTTGCCCTTGTTCAATGGTCACTTTGCCTTCTACAAAATTGCCAAGGCGCATTTCGGGTCCTTTGGTATCGAGTAATACGGCTACAGGAGTTTTCTTGGCTGCCGCTGCTGCACGCAGCATGTTGATGCGAACACTGTGTTCTGCATGGTCACCATGGGAAAAATTAAAGCGCGCTACATTCATACCGGACTCTATTAGTTTTTCCATGATTTCTTGTTTTCCTGTGCTTGGACCCATTGTACAAACAATTTTCGTCTTCTTGATCATACTACTACATTCACACTCTCTTCACTTTTTATTTTAGTACATTGGCTGCTTTTCTGATCACATCATACACCTGATCCTGGGCTTCAATAAAACCATTTAATCCAGTTTTTTTCATTACTGAAGCATGTGTAGATGTCCTATCGGTAGTTTCTATAAAAACCTGTTTAAGACTTGCCAACAATTGTTCATCAAGTCCAGGTCGCCCAGCAATAACATCTTTGGGTATCGCATCGGTTTGCTTTAATATTACCAAATTATGTACAGCAAGTCCATACTCTTTAGCAGTTTCTACAGCTTCTGAATAGGTAGCTCCTGCATCAACCGTACCATCCAGGACTGCATCAATGACCCGATTGTGACTGCCTAAGAAGACTGTCTCCGAAAAAAATGTTTCCGGATCTTTACCTTGTTCTAATAACATGGCCTTTGGATACACGTATCCAGAGGCTGATTGTTTGTCAACGAAGGCAAAACGTTTACCTTGCAGACTATCTATCGACTGAAACGCTTTATCTTTACGAGCAATGATATAACCATGATAGGAAGCATTTTTGTTCACTACCGTAGTCACCAAAGGAGTAATCTCACCTTTATCTTTTGCAGAAACATAGGCAAAAGGAGAAAACCACCCTACATCAATTGTACCTTTCAGTAAGGACCGCCCCAAAGAATCATAATCAGAAACGATAATGATTTTAGGTTCTAGTCCTAATTTCTTGGCAATCGTTTCTAATATCGGCGTATAATTTTCTTTAATTATTTGTGGTGCTGTAAAAGGGTTAAAACCAAATACTAATTCTTTACCGGTTTTAAAAATAGCGGCAACTTCTTGTATTTGATCTACAGCAGCTGTCATTTTTTTCGTTAATGCATATACTTCTTCAATATCATGTTCCTGCTGGCCAATACTTTTCAATGCTTCTTGCGTGCCAGCAGCAATTTCAACGGTAGCACTCCCAATACTCTCTACCGCTTGGGCCATTTGTTCTGTGGTCATTTGCTGGTCATTGGAGAGGCTGCACAATTTTTCTACTGTGCTTTCAATTTCGTTAACAGTATTCACGATTTCCTGCATACTCTCTGCAGATTTTCTTGCCAATTGCTCAATGCCCTGAATTTTTTCCTTGCTACCTTGCATATATGCCGTAACATAGCTCGTACGATTGGTGATATCCCTCACCGTTTCTTCCACTTCATGGGTTACGGCTTCACTCTCACTGGCCAATTTACGTACTTCTTCTGCCACAACGGCAAACCCCCGGCCTTGTTCTCCCGCACGGGCTGCCTCAATGGCTGCATTCAAAGCCAATAAATTCGTTTGGCTGGCGATTCCTTGAATTTTGCCGACAAAAGCACCAATCCGTTTTGATGCTACATTCAATTCTTCCATATCACGTACCGAGGTTTCCACTACTTGAGCTACTTCCAGCATGGTATTGCTTGCCTGGGTAATTTGCAGCTGATTATTGAGTGCTAATTGCGAAGAACTCTGGCACTGTTTTAAAGCTTGCTGGGAAGCATTTGCCACAACCGCTGCATTGGAAGCAATTTCTTCTACACCTGCAGAAGCCTCCTGGGCACTGCTTGCTGTGGTTTCACTTTCTTGCGCTATGGTATTAGACTGTTTGGTTAGCTTTTTTAATGCGGTGTTGCTATGTCCTGCAACCCAAGCCAACTGCTGGGATATAAAGGATAACTCTTCGGAAATACCATACATATCCACCTGGGGCATCGATTGAGTTTGCTTTACAGAAGATTGGACCTGACTTCTCTCTATGTCTCCAGCCCGAGGCCAAGTTCTGATTAAAACGGCTGTTGAAACACCAGCCACTGCCAAAACGCTTACTATTGTTCCCAAATTCCCTATATACTCCACTAGATATGGTGCTATTATACCAACGAGCATCACGATCATCAAGTGAAACAGACCTACTTTTTTCTGTATCATAAGGTTTTCCCTCCCATATGTGTATTCAGCATTTAGCACTATGAATCAAACCAAATTCTACTGCAGGGCCAATTTTCACCCAACTATGATTTGCTGCTGCATTAGGCATTAGCCACCAGGTAGAGTGTATTCAAGGAATTAAGTCAAGAGTAATCCTACTTGTGGTAAGCTTCATAGGATTTACGTACCAATGTCAAAGGATGCAAGGTTTTTACATTTGCTCCGTGGCCAATTTGTAAACGGCATGTTCCACATTCCGAAACAACGGTATCACGACCACTCTCCTTAATCGTTTTGAATAAGCCTGAGCCGATCTCCATAGAAATATCATATTTGTCGTCTTTAAAACCATAATTACCCGAAATGCCGCAACAACCAGCATCTGCATCTTGCACATCAAGCCCCGGAATTAAAGCTAACAACTCGACTCCCGGTAACCCCATACCTTGCGCTCTTAAATGACAAGGAGCATGATACATATATTTTTCATTTAATGTACCAAAGTTTGTATTCAAACGTCCTTGATCATGAAGATCCAGTAAAAATTCATCTGCATCATATAAATGTTTTGCATATTCTGCCACGCCTTCAATATGGAACAGTTCCTGATATTCTTGTTTCAACATCAAACCGCAGCTGGTGCAGCAAGTAATGATCGGATATCCTTTATCTGTCCATTTCTTGAGGATTTGAACATTCTGTTTTGCATTTTCTTCTGCTTCATCCAAAAATCCGTTTACCACTAATGGAGAACCGCAGCAAACAAACCCCTCTTCTACGATCACTTCCAATTTATTGGCTTGCATAACAGCTACAAAATCCATACCTACTTGGGGATCGTTGTAATTAATAAAGCAGCCAGGATAAAATACAACCTTATCCGGGTAACTGGTTTGTTTCAGATTTTTAAACAATTTGCTGAAAGATTTTGATGCATATGCCGGCAATGGCGCCTTATCAGAGATACCGATCTTTTTCAATATGCCCCGACTCATTTTCATTCCAAAATTAGCCATACCTGGAGTAGCAGCACTCAATTTAGCCATTTTTTCGCCGTGAGATAAAATCCAATCCCGTAAGCTGCGTTTACGATTCTTAAAATATTTAGCTCGAGCTAACATGTTAAGCGTTGAAATAGGAACGCCAGAAGGACATGACATATCACAATTCTTGCAATTAGAACAATACTCCAAAGAAGGTTCTATGTCATCTTGTGATAATCTCATTCTTTCTAAGGTAGGACCAACCATTTTAGGCCCACGAAACTTCCGAGTCGCAGCTGTTACCGGGCAATTGGCAATACACACCGTACAAGCTGTACAGCTATCTGGATTATTATGATGTTTCTTCATTGTTTTTTCTCCCCTTACACTGACATAGCCGCTTGATAACCTGACGCAATTGCTACACCATTCCCTGATTTCTCAAAGCTGAAATCATAGCCGCGCAGATTACGTCCCGCAACAAAAACATTATTTAGTAGCACTTTGCCGTTGGCATCAAGAGGACGCATTTTTTCGTCAACATCTAAACCAAGTTTCGCAAAAGGCTGTGCTTCACTGGAGAATAAAGAATAATTCGCCCACAATTCATGATCCGTTGGAGCCTCTACTGGTAAATTGAAAATAGGCTCGATCACCTTACCTGGCTCTGCAAGCAGACCACCGCCATAGAAACCGCCATTTGCTAAAATAAAGGATTTAGCATAGTAGGTACGTTCCCGATCCACACCTTCTGTGATCACTGCCACGCATTTGCCGTCTTCCACAATGGATTTTGCTACAATAGCTTGTTCTACAATTCGTACGCCATTATTCTTCAGATATCGTACTAACATGGTACGCAGGCGCAAACCAGTAATAGACGGAGGCACAGAAGCTGTTTCTACGAAATGACACCCTAAAGCTTTTTCTAATTTTTCTTTAACTGCATAATTCGGACGAGTCCCTAATATAGGCGGAATGATAACCACACTACCGGAATCAATTACGTTGCGCATTTTTTCAATGCAGCTTGCAAGACCTTCCTCTGTATCTAACCAACGAGCCACATCCAGAGCAGTAACATCGCGGCCTTCAGATAACTTTGGATCAATCATCACGACTTCATACTCTTTTTGCGCAAATGCAGGAATCTTTTTAAAGTTTTTAGCGATTAAGCTAGGATAAAAATCCTTTAATGCATCAAAACCCAATACAGTTACTTTGTCTGCTTTTTTAAGTTCTGTCGTGTCCATTGTTCTTGGAACAAGGCAAGTTGGTTTTAATGTACCAGCAGCAGTCGGTATCCATTGCGTTTTGTCTAGATTTCCGATATAGGAATATCCTTCTTGCTCGCAAATCTCTTTAAAGAAGCGAATGGATTCTTCGATTGCTGGGCGACCAATTTTTTTGTACGGATGCTCGGCGCCGACTTGCAGCAGACCCGCATTTGGAGTAGCTGCTGGTATGCCGCCTTCCAAATATCCCATTACATCAACGATGCCGCCTCCAATGGTTAAGGTTCCTGAACCTAAAGACAATAGTGTTACTTTCTTGCCGCGTTTTGTCGCTGCAGCCGCCGCCATTAAACCTGCTAAGCCGCCGCCAATTACTACAATATCATATTCCCTCATTGTCAATCGCTCCATTTATGTTTAAAGTTCCTTCATAAATTCCCCGGGTCAGTTCCATTTCACGCATGACATTGCCCCACAAAATAGGACGAATCCCTTTCCAGCGGCCTTGCAGGAATTCTTTAAATAACACATTGGTATCTTTGCCCCATGACAATCCATTGGCGTCCACTGCGCCTACACTGCGGAATGTGCAGAAAGCTCCCTGACAAGTTCCCATCCCCATACGAGTCTTACGACGAACATCACTAATCATATAGCTGGTACTGTCAGCTGCCGCTTCTTCCACTTCAGCCATAGTAACATTTTCACACTCACACAATAATTGGCGTTTTTCCGGTTTTTCCTGTATACGGGCAATTACCTTTTCTAATCCTTCTGAACCTAATCGTGAAGCAGCAAGTTCAGCACCATAAGCAGGGAAATATAAGCGAGCTTTCGCCATCAGTGCTGGAGAAGTATCCTCAACAAGGTTTTCTACCGCCGTACGACAAGGTGTTTTGACATTCAAGTAACCGCATACTAAATCCGTTACCTTTTCTGCCATTAAGCGATACGTGGTGAATTTTCCTCCTACTACGCTGACAAAGCCCTTTAATCCGTCATGAGCATGATCAAGAGTCACAAAACCACGAGATGCACCGCGGCCTGTTGCATTTGGATCCGCACTATACAGTGGTCTGGTTCCGGCAAAAGCTCTGAGCATACGATAGCTTCTGATGTCTTCAAATAAAGCTTCCCCAATATTTAAGAGTTCTACTACTTCTTTTGCATTCGGCACCGTATCATCCGGCTTGTTTACTGATGCAGATGTGGTACCTAAAATCGTAATGGAACCGTGGGGAACAAAAATGTCTCCGTCGGAAGCCGGACGCAAACGATTCACGATACGGCTGGTAATACGATGATTAAAAGCAATTAATGTCCCTCTATCCGGCTGTACATTTACGGTAATTCCTGCTAAAGCAGCAATTTCCCCAGCCCAAGAGCCAGCAGCACTAACAATGAAATCACAAACAATATTACTGACTTCACCAGTTAATGTGTTGCGAACTTTAATGCCTACCACTTGATTATTACTGTGCTCGATACCAACAACGGTGGTGTAGGTTAGTACCCTTCCGCCATATTTGCGAGCCGATGCTACATTCTGCCAGACCATGCGAAAACCATCAATAGCGGCATCCGGTACCCGATACACTGATTTAATTTTGGGACTCAAATTGGGTTCTAACCGCAATGCTTCTTCTACAGAAATCGGAATGGTAGGAATCCCTACTTTGGCACATGCTTCTAACCATTTCCCTTCAAATGCCTCATCATCTAAATGCGTGCGAGCAAAAAAACCTTCTGTTTGTTCTACACAATGTCTGCCGATTTTACGCAAAATGGTATTTTCCTCAATACATTCTTTGCCTGCCTCGGCATCTTTTACCGCATAACGACCACCGCTATGCAAAAGTCCATGATAACGTGAGCTGGTGCCATAGGCTAAATCCTGCTGCTCAAGAAGAATTGCATCAACTCCCCGCATGCATAAATCACGCAGAATACCAACCCCTGTGGCACCGCCACCAATTACTACAACTGTCGTCTTTTGCATCTCAATCCCCCTTCTAGAAATAAAATAATGAAATAGAGCCTACCTGCACCTGTGTTTTTAACCGCAGAGGCGCAGAGAACACTGAAGAAAAATAGATAGATACAAAAAATACCCCTCAGTGCGCTCTGCGCCTCTGCGATTACCTGTATTCTTTCCGTGCTTCCCATAATTATAGACTATACCTGAGAATCAGGAAAAGCAAATATGATCCCTTTGTATCCGTTTGATCGAACACAAAGGGATCTCTTATCTCAGCCCTTTTATAGCTATTAAATTGGATTTAATCTTCCCAGTCCATAGCGCGTTTAACAGCTTTTTGCCAACCTTTGTATAATGTTGCACTTTGTGCAGCATCCATAGTAGGCTCGAAACGATTGTCAAGCTGCCAAGTACTGATCAGTTCTTCTTTGGTTTTCCATACGCCAACAGCCAAACCTGCAAGATAAGCTGCACCAAGAGCAGTCGTTTCAATCACTTTAGGACGATCCACTGGAACACCTAAGATATCTGCTTGGAATTGCATTAACAAGTTATTAGCAACAGCGCCGCCATCTACTTTCAACGCTTGCAATTTAATGCCAGAATCAGCTTCCATTGCACTTAAAACATCTTTTGTTTGATATGCCATAGAATCTAACGTCGCACGAACAACGTGAGATTTGCTAGTTCCGCGGGTCAATCCAAGAATCGCACCGCGAGCTTTCATATCCCAATATGGAGCACCAAGCCCTACGAAAGCAGGTACTACATATACACCATCAGCATCTTTTACTTTTTTAGCAATATATTCAGAATCGGGAGCAGCTTCTAATAAACGCAAACCATCACGCAGCCATTGAATAGCCGATCCAGCAACGAAAATACTGCCTTCCAACGCATAATCCACTTTGCCGTCAAGCCCCCAAGCAATGGTAGTGAGCAAACCGTTTTTAGATTCATATACTTTACTGCCTGTATTCATCAGCATGAAGCAGCCAGTTCCATAGGTATTTTTTGCCATACCAGGTTGGAAGCAAGTTTGACCGAACAATGCAGCCTGTTGGTCACCAGCAGCACCAGAAATAGGCACAGCAGCACCAAAGACAGCAACATCTGTTTGACCATATACTTCACTGGAAGATTTAACTTCTGGAAGTATACATGCCGGTACAGTTAAATATTCAAGAAGTTTTTCATCCCATTTCAATTCGCGAATGTTGTACATGAGTGTACGGGAAGCATTGGAGTAGTCAGTAACATGTACTTTTCCCCCAGTCAATTTCCAGATTAGCCAAGTATCAATAGTACCAAACAACAATTCGCATTTTTCTGCTTTAGCACGAGCACCTTCTACATGATCTAAAATCCATTTTACTTTGGTTCCAGAGAAATATGCATCTACAACTAAACCTGTTTTTTGCTTGAATTCAGCTTCCAGACCTCTGGCTTTTAAATCATTGCAAATATCCATAGTTTGACGTGACTGCCAAACAATCGCATTATAGATTGGTCTTCCAGTGGTTTTATCCCAAACTACTGCAGTTTCACGTTGATTGGTGATACCAATCGCGGAAATATCAGTAGCACTCAGGCCAGCTTGTTGCACAACTAGCCTCATTACTTCAATTTGCGTGCTCCAGATTTCATCCGCATCATGCTCAACCCAACCAGCTTTAGGGAAAATCTGTGTAAATTCTTTCTGTGCTACTGCAATAATATTAGAATCTTGATCAAATATGATCGCTCTGTTACTTGTCGTACCTGCATCAAGGGCCATTACATATTTTTTTGTCATTTTAAAAGTCACTCCTTTAAATTTTAGGTATATTTCAAACGCTCTTTCTTTAGAGACCTAAAATAACTTGTTTCAGAATGTTGACTTACTTATTATATGTTTAGCTACGTATTAATATTAAATAATACCAGTAGCTTTACATATTACGAAAGCAAGACCAGAACCAATGATAGGACCTACTACAGGAACCCAAGCATAGCTCCAATCGGAATCACCTTTACCAGCGATAGGTAAAATAGCATGAGCAATACGAGGACCAAGATCACGAGCAGGATTCATAGCATAACCGGTAGGTCCGCCTAAACTTAAGCCCATAGCCCAAATCACGACAGCAACTAGGTAATTGCCAAAACCAGGACTCATACCAGCATCGCCCACAACTAATTTGTGACCTAAAGAAAAGAGAGCAATCAGCAATACTGTAGTTGCAATTACTTCGCAAAGTAAAGCGGCCATATCATTACCACGAACAGCTGGCGAAGTAGAGAATACACCCAATTTTGCACCTTTATCCTCAGTAATTTCCCAGTGAGGAAGATAAGCCAACCAAACAATTACCGAACCAACAATCGCACCTAATATTTGGCAAGCCATTGCAGTAAGAGCTACAGGAATCGTGTATACACCCATTAATAATTTGAAAAAAGTAACGGCAGGACTTAGCTCACCTGCACCACCAGTAGCAACGCCAATTATTACACCAAATAATACCGCAAATGCCCATCCCGCTGTAATTACAATCCAGCCATCACCACCGCCGTTTGCTCTAGATTTCTTTAAAACAACATTAGCAACAACACCAGCACCAAAAATGATAAGAATCATTGTACCAAAAAATTCACCAAAAAAATAATTTCCCATAAGTCCAATTCCTCCTTAATGTTTGTTAGATTTTTCTACAATTCACCAAAACTAACAGCACCATTTCTTAGTTAAAGTTACATATTTTTCCTTTTTCACCATCCTTTTCCATGATATAGACAAAAAGAGAACTCCATTCATGCCTCTATATATACATATCCAGAGGAATAAACGGACTTCTCTTTAATCTCTAGTCCAAAGTTATTTATTTTGAATCCCATAATAGAAAAAAGCAACTATTTCTTTATTATATAACTTCTACATTATATTGAAATCTCCTGCTAAATAAACTGAAAATTATAACATTTTAGAGCTAAATTTTTAGTTACTATTTTGTTGCAAACATTCATGTATTTAAACTATCAATTGGATTCTTTTTCTCTATGTTGTTATACTTCTACACAACAGTTAAAACTCCTGCTAAATAAACTGAATTTATCATATTATTTAATAATTATTTAATAATTTTTTAAAATGTGTTTATACGGTTATAATGGGCTCTATCTTTTTATTTGTTATTAACCATAATATCATCCCATAAATCCCGCCGACTGGTACTCACTGCCGAAATTCCCCTCTCTATCGCATTATTCACATCTTCCTTGGTGCGTATTAAGCCACCGGCTAAAATTGGCAGACCTGTTTCACGAACTAGTTCCTGTACTGCACTTTCAGGCACCGATCCAGGTAATATTTCAATGGCATCCGGTTTAAAATTACGCACTAAATTCAAACCGGTACGCAATGAATCTGAATCCATTAAGAATAACCGTTGTACTACAATCATTCCCTCATCCCGCGCAAATCGGCACAGATGGGATTTAGTTGTAATAATGGCGTGAATCCCTAAGCGTGCTAAGAATTTTATACCTGCTTTGTCTTTACCAATACCATCCAGCAAATCCAAGTGTAGTATAATACGTTTTTTATGCTCATTCGCCTGAGAAATCAGCGTCGGTAATGTATTAATATCACCAAACAGCAGCACTACGCTCGGAGAAACCGTATGGGTTAAAGCGATTTTAAAATCTTCCATTGACCTGGCCGAAGGAATCACAGGTCCATTGGCTAAAAATTTAAGAACGTCCATTGTCATTTTCCACTCCATTCATTTTATTATAGAATACAAAATTCGATATATATCAAGAAGATATAACTATTATCTTTACTATACACCATTCTTTTCTAACTTAACATCCATAATGCTTTTATTCCTATGAAACATTATGGATGGATCACTTGTCCTAAATTCCTGATCGTCTGTTCAATCGTATCACCAATCATTCCAGTACTGATCGGAACAACAAGATGTCGTTGGGCCATTAAGGAGCTCTCCACTGCAGCAGTTGCTGCGATAGACAGTCTTAGCCCACATCCTGTTTTACCATCATCAATCATCCCTGTCAAGCAGCCAATCACATTTTTTATAGAATTCTCAATGTTTCTCTGCTCACCATTCATCAACCATGTAATGGCAGCACTGGCACCTGCCGCGGCTGCCGTGGCACAGCCACATAAAGCTGGTAAATGATCGGTACGAACTTTTATATAAATAGTAATCCCAAGACTAATGGCAATAGCCCTGGCTAATCGTTCTTTGGAAACGCGTATTTTTTTACCTACGGCATACACGGGAAGAATCGCTGTTATTCCATAGTTGCCACTGCCTGCGCAGCTCATAATCTTAATGTTTTCACCAGACATACGAGCATCAGCAGCAGCGGCCGTCAACATCTTTGCATAATTGACAATATCATCCGATAACACACCCTCTGCTATTAAGGAGTGAAAGAATGCTCCAATACCCAGGCCCATTTTTTGGGCAATACCAATTTCTGCGGCAAAACAATTCATTTCTACACCATCCAGCAGAAACTCCATCTCATACCAAGGCATCTTCTCAACGATGGAAATCATCTCTGCAATGCGTATTTCATCCCCTTGAAAAACAGTACGATCCTTCTCAGTATCTCCACTCGCATCTTGTTTAAAAACAAATTGTCCATTTTTTGTAATACTGACTACATTAGCATGTGTATCTTTGATAATAACATGACACTCTTCCTGACCGAATCTAAGATATGCTTCAATCCATAAACCCTTTTTGCTATCATCAATGGAGATGGTAACGTCTTTTTGTTTTAAAAATTCTTTTCCTTGATCCAGCTCTTCAGTCGTTATACTCGCTAAGACAGACAGTTGCTTTTCAGGTTGTCTTTTTATGGCTCCTAGTACTGCTGCAATCTCCAAACTTGTTTCTTTTGTACCGGGAATGACTGCATTAGCACCATCTGTATTCACCTTTGCATTCACAATGATGGAAATACTGTCGAATCTTCCGCCTAATGTCTCACTGGCATAAGCAGCAGCCAAAGCAATTGCCCCAGCCTCCAGGCTCCCCACCGTTGGCAATACCTCAGCTTTTAGTATATTCAGCAACAAATTGTAATTCACAACCCATTACCCCCATTCACGACCGTATCATTATGCATCAAATGCTACATTGGTAATCCCAGAAATATTTAAAAGACCAACTGTCAATTGATTCGTTTCTACTTGCTTAGGAATATATACCGTAAAGACTATTTTAAGCAATTCTTTTTGCTCCCGAACTTCTACATTTCGAATTTGGATGCCATATACACCCAGTATCGAAGCAATTTTTCCGATTTGCCCAGGTGTGTCAATGGTTGTAATCGCCAACTCCATAAGGGAGTGATGATCTTTTTTTTCAATGCGAGATAAAATGCTTAATGTCAGAAATACAAAGCCCGTCGTCATGAAAGCTCCCATGTAATATCCGCTGCCTACAGCCAAGCCCACACCGGATACCACCCATAAGCTGGCTGCCGTTGTTAATCCTTTAACCGTAGCTCCTTCTTTCATAATGCTGCCTGCACCTAGAAAACCAATGCCACTGACTACCTGGGCTGCCAGCCGGGTAGGATCGGCATTTGTATAGCCCTGTACCGATGCATAGATTTTAATTGACAAGATCATGATTAAACAAGAACCAATGGACACCAAAATATGCGTCCTGAGCCCTGCCGCTTTATGATGTGATTCCCGTTCATAGCCAATAAAACCGCCCAAAAAACTGGCCAGTAATAGTCGAATCGCCATCTCCCACTCGATTGCCATATCCTAAACCCCCTTGTTTGCATCAAAGGCGCAAAATAACCGCTTATAAATCATAATATCTAACGTATAGTATACATTCTTTTCTCGATACACACAATCATGCCTATTTAATAATCAGGCAAGAAATAAATGAACCGCAGAGGCGCAGAGAGCACAGAGAAAAGATAGATAGAGTAACAAAAGCATATCAAAGGAATTGAACCACAAAGGCGCAAAGGACACAAAGTGTCTTTATTTATATTTTTGCGTGCTCCTTTGTGTGCCGCGTCAGCGGCATTGTGCCTTTGTGGTTCATATTTTTTTGATCATAATAAGAGACGTAACTTGTAGCAGTTACGCCTCTTATTTTTCAATACCGCTTACGTTTTGCTGATGAGGGGATATTCTGTTCCTCCCGATATTTAGCTACAGTCCGCCTAGAAATTTTCATTCCATGTTGACAGAGAATCTCTGATAATGCTTGATCACTAAAAGGATCAGAAGAATCTTCTGTATTAATTAATTCTTTAATCTTTTGCTTCACTTTTGTTGCCGATACATCCTGACTACCATCACTGCTTTGTACAGCTGTCGAAAAAAAGCTGCGTAAGCTGACGAGCCCATGAGGCGTATCAACATATTTATTAGCAATTGCACGACTTACGGTAGATTCATGAACTTCTATCTTTTCAGCTACTTTTTTCATGACCAAAGGGCGTAAGAATTTTGCGCCTTTATCAAAAAAGTCCTGCTGCAGCTCAATAATCGCTTCCATCACATTATATAAAGTGCGACGGCGCTGTTCAATACTCTTAATCAGCCAAACGGCAGAGTTTAAACGGCCTTCAATAAACTTCTTGGACTCACTATCAGCATCAACCGCCACACGGCGATAATAAGGATTAATAGTCAATTTAGGAACACTTGTGTCATTTACAGTAATCACATACTTGCCATTTACTCTTTCCACAGTCATATCCGCCACGATATAACTGCACTGGTCATTACCAAATGCGCGGCCTGGTTTGGGATCAAAAGTACGAATCACATCTACCGCTTGTTGTATTTCCTGAGGTCTACAATTTAGTTTTTCTGCAATTGCTTTATACTTACCTGCTGCCACCTCAGGCAGATAATGACAAATAATATCTTCCACCAATGTAGTATAAGTGCCTTTTTGCTGACACTGCAGCAATAAGCATTCTTTTAAGTCCCGTGCTCCTACACCCATAGGATCAAATGTCTGGATCAGGTTAAGAACTTCCAAAACCCGATCTTCGCTTGTGCCTAAGGTATCCGCAGCTTCTGACAAAGTACCGCATAAATAACCATTTTCATCAATGCAGCCGATTAGATAATGCCCTATTCGTTTGGCAGCCTCATCTCGTACCGCCAAATGCAATTGGAATTCCAAATGCTCATGCAAAGAAACATTGTTTTTGACGAACTTTTCTACAGTAGTTTTTTCATCATCAACTACCATATATTCCGACTTCTTATCAATTCCTTGATTAAAGTAATCATCCCAGTTCAAGTAATCATCCAGTTGTTCTTTTGGATTTTCATTTACAGGATCTGCTTCAGGATCATCAACCTCTTTTTCCGCTATCTCTAATACAGGATTCTCCATAATTTCTTGTTCGATCATATCTGACAATTCCAAAGCAGAAAGCTGCAAAATGGCGATTGCCTGCCGTAGTTCAGGTGTCATCATTAACTTTTGGTTCAATTCTAATTTAAGACCATAACCTAGGTTGATAGGAATCACCTCCTATAGCTTATTCAACATATGCGCGGCAATTGATCACCTACCAGCATATCCAGTAATCGAACGCCGCCAATCCTGGTACGTAAGCCAACCTGTCCACGCGGTTCCTTCACAACGGTGCCGATCACTCGCGCCTCACTCCCGTAAACATGTTGCTGCATAATATCCAATACTTGATTGGTCGACTCGGGCTCCACAAAAACAACCATTTTTCCTTCATTCGCCAAATACAGCGGATCAAAACCTAAAATATCGCATGCAGCCTGAACAGCTGATGATATAGGAATATGAGTTTCCTCCAGCATAATACCGACCCCCGATTGCAAAGCAATCTCATTTAGAGTTGTTGCAAGACCGCCTCGGGTTGGATCTCGCAACACAGCTACCTTAGGTACTGCCGTCAGCATCGCCTCTACTAAGCCATTGAGTGGTGCACAATCACTGCGTACACTTTGAGGAAACTGTAATCCATGTCGTTCTCCCATTACCGCTAAGGAATGCTCACCTAGATAGCCGCTCAAAATAATATTCTGCCCAGGCAAAGCGTTTTTACCTGAGATATGAATACCATCCATAATCTTGCCAATACCAGCAGTATTGATATAAATACCATCCACCGCTCCTTTTTCCACGACCTTCGTATCTCCGGTTACAATATGCACGCCAGCTTCCTTGGCAGCTTGCTGCATGGAGGCAACAATACGCTGTAGATCAGCGATAGGAAAACCTTCTTCCAGTACAAAACCAGCGCTTAAATACAAGGGAAGAGCACCATTCATCGCTACGTCATTTACTGTGCCGCATACTGCCAGCTTGCCAATATCTCCACCAGGAAAAAACAAAGGTTTTACTACATAAGAGTCCGTAGAAAAAGCCAATCGGCATCCGCTGATATGAAGCTGAGCCCCATCATTCATTTCTCCTAAGATCTCATTGGCAAAAGCAGGCCACATTACATCTTTTATTAAATCATGACTTAACTTCCCGCCGCTGCCATGGGCTAGCTGAACACGTTCATTACTCACACCTGCCACCTCCCTGCTCCGTACTTATACCATGCTGCACAAGTACCTTCTACAGACACCATACATGATCCAATGGGATGTTCAGGTCTACAAGCTTTTCCAAACAAAAGACAGGCCGAAGGCTGGAGTAGTCCGCGCAGTACTTTTCCGCACTGACACTGGCTGGCTTCTTTTGTCTCCTCTACTATTATAGGTATGTTCAAAAGAGCATCAAATGCCTGGTATTTTTCTCGAATGGACATCCCTGAATTAGGAATTTTGCCAAGTCCCCGCCACACAGCATCCGTTTGCTGATATACCTGCGACAAAATAGTACAGGCAGAAGGATTGCCTTCTTTGGGTACAATGCGACTGTACTGATTCTCCAGCCTTGCTGTCTGATCGTGAATTTGCAGCATGAGCATGTACACCGCTTGCAAAATATCTAATGGTTCAAAACCCGCTACAACCCCTGGAATATGATATTCCTTGCTTAAAAAATCATATGGCTGCAGCCCAATGATAGCACTGACATGACCAGGCAGTAAGAAACCATCGACATGACTTTTACCTGATGCCAGCAGAGCCCTAAGAGCAGGCGGCACTAATTTATGAGCTGACAAAACATAAAAATTAGTTAGATGTGCCTCATCCGCCATTAAAATTGCTGCAGCTGCAGTGGGAGCCGTTGTTTCAAAGCCAACTGCCAAGAAAATCACCTTTTTACCTGGATTCTTTGCAGCAAATTCCAACGCCTCCAAAGAGGAATACACAATACGGATATCAGATCCTTGCGCTTTTTCTTTAGCTAATGTAGAAGAAGAACCAGGTACTTTTAGCATATCCCCAAATGTCGTAATCATAACATCAGATTTTCTGCTATAAGCAATCGCAGTGTCTAAATATTCATTTGGAGTCACACACACAGGGCATCCTGGACCGCTAACCAGTTCTACATTTTCCGGCAGCAGCTGACGAATACCAGACTTAAAAATCGACACGGTATGAGTACCGCATACTTCCATTAAACGAAGAGATCTCCCACTGGCTAATTTTTCAATTTCCCTAGTAAAAAAAGCAGCAGCTTTTTTTACTTCTTCATTTGTCATGCTCAGCATATTGTTCCAACTCCTTGAATAGGGCCAAGGTTTTTTTTGCTTCTTCCTCGTCAATAACCTGAACCGCAAATCCTGCATGCATTAATACAAAATCTCCTACCTGAGCCTCAGGCAAAAGCATAACACTCACATTTCGCGTCACACCCCCTACTTCAATCGTAGCTAACATATCTTGCCTCGCTAGAATTTTTCCTGGTACAGCTAAACACATAGGATCACCTCTTTCTCATACATGCTCCAGCCACAGCTGCCTGCCCGAAAGCAAGACCCCCATCATTAGGCGGAACAAGCTCATTCGTATACACACTCATACCGTCTTGTTGCAAGATTCCGAATACTTTTCTTAAAATAGTCGCATTTTGCCACACGCCGCCACTGAGCGCGACCTTTCGTATACCCGTATCTTCTTGTATTTTCTTAACCATAGTGACAACCGCGTCTGCTATGGTTGCATGAAAACAAGCTGCTAAAAAATCAACTGAACTTCCTTTGCGGAGCGCTTCTGTCAGGGCAGCAAAGGTAAGCATAAAATCTAAAATATAGGGACTTGTCTGAGAAATTTCATAGGGCAATACATCTCCATATTGCTTGTGCCCAGCTCTTTCTAACGCAATGGCTCCTTGCCCTTCATAGTGAATGGTATGACAAATGCCTAATATTCCTGCAGCAATATCAAATAAGCGGCCTGCACTCGAAGTCAGCGGAGCATTAATTCCCTTTGCAGCGGCCTGTACCATCAACTCCCAGCCTGGAGACAAATTATGACACAGTTTGATATCAAAAGCAGCAAACTCTTTTCCATATAGATTATATAACACCCAGGCCGCTATGCGCCATGGTTCTTTAATGGCTTTTGCACCACCAGGCAAAGGTAAATATTTGCAATGACCAAGACGAACAAAATCTGTGCTATCAGCTACTAAGAATTCTCCCCCCCACAAAGTTCCATCGCATCCATAGCCAGTACCGTCAAAAGCCACACCAATCACCTTTTCGCAAATATCATGCTCTGCTAGTACAGACGCAATATGGGCATGATGATGCTGCACCCCTAGATGGGAAATAGGCAAAGATAAGGCATATTTTGAGGCTAAATATTCAGGATGCCAATCATAAGCGACTAGAGCAGGTTCAATGGAAAATAGTTGTTTATAATGTTCAATAGCAGCAAGATATGCCTCATAGGTTGCCATATTCTCTAAATCTCCCATGTGACTACTCATAAAGGCAAAAGACCCGCGCACTAGGCAAAAGGTATTTTTAGCTTCGCCACCAACCGCCAAAATAGACGGTATTTCCTGGGAAATTTTTATTGGTTTAGGAGCAAATCCTCGACTACGCCGCAGTATTTGTCGCCTGCTCCCCACTATTCGTACCACAGAATCATCACTTTGCTGAAAAATTTCCCGATTATGCACCAGAAAATAATCTGCAATCCGTCCTAATAATTGGAGGGCTTCTTGATCTTTATATACAATTGGCTCGTCACTTATATTACCGCTGGTCATTACCCATACATCCTGGTCTTCCAGCAGCAGCCAATGGACCGGAGCATAAGGCAGCATCACACCCAGAAAATCTGTGTCTGGCGCAACACTCTGTGCTAAATCAGAACCAGCCTTTTTCGCTAATAACACAATGGGACGCGAGGCACTGGTAAGCAGAATTTCTTCTTCCTTTGACACGTTACATAATTGTCTGATTCTCTCTATACTACCACACATAAGGGCAAAGGGCTTATCTTCTCTGATTTTACGAGTTCGCAATTGACTGACGGCTTGTTCCTGGCGAGCATCACAAGCTAAGTGATAGCCGCCAATACCTTTTATTGCCACAATATTTCCTGCTGCAATCAGCTGTCTGGTTTCCCTGAAGACATCACAAGCAATCGGTGTTCCCTCCCTCGTAAGAAGGCGAAAGGCAGGGCCACATTCCGGACAAGCATTAGGCTGGGCATGAAACCGCCTGTCACCGGGGTTATCATATTCAGCTTGGCAGCTAGGGCACATAGGAAACGTATTCATCGTGGTAGCAGCACGATCATAAGGAACATCTTTAATAATGCTATAACGTGGGCCACAGTTTGTACAATTGATAAACCCATAACGATACCGCCTGTTCTCAGGGTCTGTCATTTCCCTTAAGCAATCAGAACAAGTAGCGACATCGGGAGAAACCCATGCTGTCTTTTGCGTCTCTTCCCTACTGTACCTGATTATAAATTCCGTATCTCCATGCAGATTGACTGGATTGACAATCACTTCCTCCACTACTGCAAGAGGAGGCGTAGAAATGCTCAGTTCCTCAAGAAAGCGTAAAACTGCTGGAGAATCCCCTTCTGCCTCAATTTCGACCCCTTGGGAGTTATTCAGCACCCAACCCGTTACGTGATAACGCTGTGCTAGATTATAAACAAAGGGGCGGAATCCCACCCCTTGTACAATACCTCTTATGTGTATGGCAAGACGCTGCATAGTATTGTCCCCTCTACTATTTTCCGCTTTCCAATCTTAATATTGCCTGAATCATTAAGGCACATTCCAATCGTTTTTTTTGCAATTCACAGCCAATTTCATAAGGAATATTAATATCCTTGTTAAATAAGTCTGCATTTGCATGACAGCCGCCGCTGCAATAAAAACGCGCCCAACAGTCACGACATTCGCTTTTATTTAAAACATGACTCTGACGAAACTGGTCTGGCAATGTAGTATTTTTTACACCCTCAAACACATTACCCAGTAGAAATTCTTCCCGCCCGACAAACTGATGACAAGGGTATAAATCACCTTCAGGCGTTACAGCAAAATACTCATGCCCAGCGCCACAGCCGCTTAAACGTTTTGCGACGCAAGGACCATTATCAAGGTCTAAATTAAAATGAAAAAACTCAAAACCCTGTCCCTTACGTTTACGCTCTAAATACGCTTGTGCCAATAGATCATATTGAGCGAACAATTGAGGAAGATGCTCTTTCGTAAGAGCATAATCACAGTCCTGGGCTATAACAGGCTCCACGGATAATTGGGTAAATCCTTTATCAGCGATATCTAATACATCCGCAGCAAAATCTAAATTATGAGCAGTAAAAGTACCTCTCAGATAATAATTCTGCCCGTTGCGAGACTCAATGGTTTTTGTTACATTTTTCAAAATCATATCATAACTGCCGGCACCATTTACAAAGGGACGCATGTTGTCGTGCACTTCGCGCCGTCCATCTAAGCTAAGTACCAGGCTAATATTATTATCATTCAGATACTGGTTGATCTCTTCATTTAAAAGCACGCCATTGGTCGTCAACGTCAGTTTAAACTTCTTACCAGTCTCTTTTTCACGACGACGAATATAAGATACTGCATGACGCACTGTACTCATATTCATAAGAGGCTCACCGCCAAAAAAGTCGATCTCGCTGTTAATGCGTGGTCCACTGTTTTCAATAATGAACTCTACCGCTCTTTCGGCTACTTCCTTACTCATCAAACCTCGGGTATGTCCAAAGTCTCCTGTCCCAGCAAAACAATAGTTACAGCGTAAATTACAGTCATGAGCTACATGTAAACACACAGACTTCACTAAGGCCTTCTGACTAAAATGCAGCGGTACATCTACCATCTTGGAAAATAATTTATTCTCATCCATTAATTGATGCAGTTCTGATAATACTTCTCTTATTTCTTCAACCGCGTAATGAGTAGAGAATTCTGCCAATACCGCTTCATCATTACTGCCATCAAAAACATCCATCATGTCATAAACCATTTTATCTACAACGTGGACAGCTCCACTGTTAATATCTAATATAATATATAGACCATTTAAATAAAACTTATGTATACTCATTTTTGTTATTCACCTTTAAGCCAAATTATTTTAATTGTTAAGCCAGGAAAAAAGTTGAACCACAAAGGCACAAAGGACACAAAGGAATACCATTCTGTCGTCTTTCCTTTGTGTGCCGCGCTAGCGGCATTGCGCCTTTGTGGTTCATTCAATTTTAAAATCAAACCCTCTGCCCATTGGGACAGAGGGCTGTCTTGACGGCCTACTTTTGGCAGACCTGATTGCCAACGGTGCATGATGTCTTGCAGGCCGATTGGCAGGAAGTCTGGCACTCTCCACAGCCACCAGTATGTACAGTTTCCTGTAAAGAAGCTTTATTAACAGTAATAATATGCTTTGCCATGATAAATCCCTCCTTGCCCATATTTTTATTTCTTGCTTTACCTATTTTATACGTTTTTGCAATACTAAGCAATAGCTATTAAAAATTGCATCTAGCAATAGCAGGCTTGCTAAAAAACGCTGAAACCTAAAAACATAAAACCAACCACAAAGGCACAGAGAACACAGAGAAAAAACGAATTGAACCACAAAAACGCAAAGGACACAAAGGGTTTTATAATATTTTGTGCTTTTGCGGTTCACAAACTCTAGTTAGTAACCAAACGCTTATACGTCATCAAAGGTATCAAGAGCAACCTCTAATTATGTACTATGCCTGTGCTTGGACGGCTGTCATGGCAATGACTCCAATAATGTCTTCTGCCTTGCAGCCTCTTGATAAGTCATTAATCGGTTTGGCAAGTCCCTGGGTAACAGGTCCATAAGCTTGGGCTTTTGCAAGCCGCTCCACAAGTTTATAGCCAATATTTCCTGCATTGAGATCCGGGAATATCAGCACATTGGCCTTGCCTGCTACAGTACTATTTGGCGCTTTTAACTTAGCCGTACTGGCAACCAATGCTGCATCTACCTGCATTTCCCCATCAATAAGCAAAGTAGGTGCCTTTTGTTTTGCTAAGGCAGTCGCTTGTACCACCTTTTGGGTGAGGACACTATTGGCACTGCCATAGGTTGAATAGGAAAGCATGGCGACAATAGGGGTAACGCCAAGCAGGTTCTGCATGGTGTGAGCCGATGAAATTGCAATTTCAGAAAGCTGTTCTGCATTCGGGTTTTCATTTAAACCACAATCCGAGAATAAGAATACTCCATCCTCTCCATATTCACAATCAGGTATTACCATAATAAAAAAAGATGAAACTAAGCTGGTACCCGTTGCGGTCTTAATAATTTGCAGGGCAGGTCTTAATGTGTCTGCCGTAGAATGAATGGCACCAGAAACCAATCCGTCTGCATCATTATGTTTAATCATCATGTTGCCAAAATAAACGGGGTCTTTCAGTGTCTCCCTTGCCTCTTCTATTGTAAGTCCTTTGGACTTTCTTAATTCATAAAAACCTTGGGCATATTCTTCGCGTTTTTCTGCCGCTTCCACATCAATAATGGTAACCTGAGATAAATCAATATTCCCAGCGGCTTTCAAGATCTCTTCTTTACTTCCTACCAAAATAATTTCGGCAAGTCCCTCTGCCGCTGCAACGCTGGCGGCGGTCAAAACTCGTAGGTCAGTCCCTTCCGGTAAAACGATTTTCTTTTTACTGAGTTTTGCTTTTTGCTTCATCTCATCAATAAAACTCATCACTAACCCTCTCCTCGTTTCTCAATTATCACTTTGATTCGAAAGCATTAAAAAAACTACTTGACGCAAAAGGAGTTACAACCTAATTTTATTATATCATACTTTTTCGACACTAGAATGCTTTATACTACATTTTCCGTCCCATCGGTATTTTTTCATATCCACGCATCCCTCTTTGGTAAATGTAATTCCCTCTGCTTCAAGCAACTGACGCTGCACATCTTTGCCGCCAAATGCAAAACCATCCGTAAGACTGCCATTTTGAAAAACGACTCTATGGCAAGGTAATGCCCCATGATAAGGATTGCGGTGCATTGCATAGCCCACCGCGCGAGATGCCCGGCAATTTCCCGCCATAGAGGCAACTTGACCATAAGAAACTACTTTTCCTTCCGGGATATGACTGACGATTTCATAAACTTTACTGTTAAATCCCATAAAAATCACCTTCGTATTCTAATAGTAGTTTTATTATATCTTCAAATAACCTGTTTGCCATCATCTTATATAGAATAAAGTATTTTTCCAATCGGTCATAATAGGTTGAATAACAGCAACCAAGACCTTACCACAAAAGCAGATAAAGGAGAGCCCGATTGACGCCTTACTATAAATACTTCTAATAACTGCTGATGATAGTCTTGCCAATATAGATTTATTACAACAAAGGCAGTATTTCCTTTTTGTTCACAAAGGAAATGAAAAAAGAACCATCTTCAAGCTCAACATGAGCTTGAAGATGGTTCTTCTATTTTTGAATTTCACCATAACAACAGCAATTATGCCGTAATCAAATGCTTGCCATCCTTAATGACTACCTGGCCATCAATCGTCAGGGTAGGACTCAGCAGGATGCCATCCAAATGCATCGGCACCTGACATGTACCGCCAAATCCGAAATTATTGCCCAAAGCAATATGAACAGTTCCCATAACCTTTTCATCTTCAAGAACTCGCCCAGACAGGATCGCCTGATCATTGGTACCAATGCCCAATTCCGCAATATTACAAGCCAATTTACCATACTCGCTCAACATAGCTTCCAGCTTTTCAGTCTCTCTGCCGCCTTCTACTTTAGTTACATAGCCTTTTTCTACAGTAAGTTTAATGGGTGATTCCAGGACACCAATACCTGCCATGGCGCCATCAATAATGATGATGCCTTCTGCCGTTTCCTCAACAGGCGCGACATAGGCTTCACCTGCTGGCAGATTGCTAAAATCACCTGCTGCATGATTGATGCCTGTATCTGCATGACCTTGTCTGCCTGCTATGGATAAAGTCAAGTCAGTACCAGCCAATGTAGAAATATGTACTGCTTTGCCGTCGCTAAGCAGCTTGGCAAACCGTTGGCTTAGCTCTGCAATATGCTGATAATCAGCACTTAACGTACGCTGCATGATATCTTCTGTAATGCCAGGCAGAGTAGCAATCCGCGCCCCCTTTTGACTAGCATCTTTCCGAGCTTTAGTATGGGAGAAAGAGCAGGAGGTGGCACCTAAAATGACATCAGCATGTAACATTGCCGCAGCAATAGCGGGTGGTGGCTCTACACCGTCATTTTTACGTGGCAGCATTTCAACATATAGAGCCTCCGCTCCAGCTTCCACAGCCTTTTCCCATAATGCTCTCCCAACATTGCGGGTTGGCTCGTCAGTAACCACAAGAACGGTTTCTCCCTTTTTAACCGCCATACATTGGCGGATTGCAATTTCTGCACTTTTTTCCAAATGCTTTGTCATAATCTCATCATCCTCATGTCAAGTTATCGTTCTATTGTTGTCAAAAGATACTTGGGCGTTTTTCCCTGGTCGTGTTTAACAACCAGCCCACGGCTAATCATCTGGCGCAGCACCGCATCAGTAGCGGCCCGGGCATCTTCCACTTGCAGCTTATAGCCTTGCAATTGTCCCCCCACACTAAGATCACCAATCGATTTAGCAATTTCTTTCAGCGTCGCACCATGAATCTGGCTGGCAAGGAGGGTCTGAATTCTAGCTTCAATTGCCTGCCCCATCTGAGCATGCAAACGGCGCGGAGTGCTGCGGGACTTTCGATATCCCCAGACATACAAGATAGCGCCCATAACAGCAAACCCTAACGTTCCCATTATAAAACCTTCAATAGGCAAAACAATCCCCCTCCTTTGCTAATCCTGCAGGCTAATTAGCTTTCTGCCAATCAGAATTCTTAAAAAAATAATCAGCCGCTCCATGACAGGTTCTGCTTCCGTACCAAACTCTTCACTCATTAATCTTGCAATATCACCCACGGTGTACTCACCATTACAGTGAAACCAGACAAAGGAGCCATAGGAATCAAGATTAAAATAGGTTTGTGCCGGTGTACGAAAAAAGCGGGTGCAAAGTTTACTAATCCAATGATTATGGTGAACAACCAAACGTGATTCATTACCCATTTCAGCCGCCACATGGGGGCGACCGATGGGGCGCTTCAACAATAAATTATTTCGCTGTTTCATAAACAATTTCCTTCAAGATTTTTTTCGTTTCCCAGAAAATACAATTTTTCTAATTTTCTTTATCCAACTTATAAGTCAGACAATGCCGCAGGAAGGCAATTGCCAATATTACGAAAATCCCCATAGATACTTCATTAAGCATACCGCCCCACTTCATATCCATGGAAAGATCAACCCCTTGGTAAACCAAAAGTGCCAGAACAACGCCCATTAACGAGTCACCGGCGATTAAACCAGAAGCGAGTAATATACCTTCTTCTGTACGTCTTTTCAATTGATCTGCATTTTTTATTACCTTCGTCATAATTAAGCTAAGCAGACCACCAGTAGCAATCGCTGCATTTAGGTGGATTGGCAGATACATACCTACTGCAAAAGCCAACACAGAAATTCCCAACAATTCAGCAACAACTGCCACAGAAGCACCGATACCAACTAACGCCCACGGCAAAGAACCATCAATAACACCCTTAACAACCAGTGACATCAATGTAGCCTGTGGTGCGGCCAATTCTTTCGTACCAAAACCATAAGCACTATTTAACATCGTTAACGTCCAACCAATAACAGCAGCTGATGCAACAACACCAATTAAGAGAGCATATTGCTGGCGATAAGGAGTGGCACCAACTAAAAAGGCTGTTTTTAAATCCTGAGAAGTATCTCCCGCCATTGCAATGGAGATACAAACTAGAGCGCCAATGCTAAGAGCTGCCAGCATACCTTCAATACCAGTGAAACCCATTGCTTTTAGCAGAACACTCACTATAATCAAAGTACCAATAGTCATTCCAGAAACCGGATTACTGGAAGAACCGATTAGACCTACGATACGAGAAGACACAGTGGTGAAGAAAAAGCCGAACAATACCACCATAATCCCTCCGATCACGCCCATGTGAAGCTGAGGCAGGAAGGCACATGCAAGAAAGATAACGACTGCACCAATTAGAATAATAGACATCGGCATATCTTTTTGCGTTCTAAGATTTTCGTCAGCAGAACCGCCGCCTTTTGTCAGCCCCCCAAGAGAAGCCTTAAAAGAACTAAAAATGGTAGGTAAAGACTTAATCAGGCTAAACAGACCGCCTACAGCTACGCCGCCTGCACCAATATAGCGAATGTACTTACTCCATAGATCCCAATGATCCATTTCGGAAATGGGTGTAGTTGCTGGAAATACCGGTGCTGTTAAGCCGCTGCCGAAATAAGCAATCAGCGGCATAAGGACCATCCAGCTAAGAAAGCTGCCAGCAAACATAGTAAAAGCCGCCCGGGGTCCGATAATAAAGCCTACGCCCAACAAAGCTGGCAGAACATCAAATCCGATAGCCGCGCCTTTGAGACCCGGAATCGGCCACTCAGGGTTTTCATTCCAAATACCCATGGCCCCCATTAGAAATTTATACCCTGCACCTATACCAATTCCAGCAAATACTGTTTTCGCACCAGTGCCTCCTTGGTCACCTACAACCAGCACTTCTGCACAGGCCGTACCTTCTGGATATGGAAGATTATGATGTTCATCCACAATCAAATAACGACGCAACGGAATCATGAGTAACACGCCAAGAGAACCACCAAGTAATGCCATCAATGTCATTGTCATCATATCAGGTGCATATCCCCATAAGAAAAGAGCCGGTACAGTAAAAATCATACCTGCAGCTACGGCTTCACCCGAGGAAGCAATAGACTGGGCTACCGTGTTCTCCAAAATCGTTCCTCTTTTTAATATTCCTTTCAAGATCCCCATAGAAATAACTGCTGCCGGAATGGTAGCGCTTACGGTCATCCCAGCCTTTAAACCTAAATACGCATTCGCCATACCGAACACAATTGCTAAAATAAAACCGATAATAATTGCTGTTGCTGTAAACTCCGGAATGACTTTGTCTGCTGGTACGTAAGGAACATACTCCTTCCCTGACACATTCAGATAATCTAGCCTTCGTTCTTCACTACTCATCGACTATCCCCCCTTAAATTAGTATGAAAATATTGGCAGAATAATCATACTTCTTACAGGGAATATGTGTCATTGTCACTATGGCACAAAGAAAAACAGAGTACACTTGTTACAAAGTTACAACGTACTATATTTTTAGCGTGCTCACTATACATACTTTGGTTTTATATTAATTTTAATTAAAATGGATCAATATTATTTTTAGGGAAAAACCTTCCGTATCTTGAGTGCAAATTGCAAATTAAAGCGAACTTCCGAATCGTCCAAATCCACTCCCAATAAATCCTGAATCCTCTTCAATCGATACGTCATACTGTTGCGATGAAGATATAAGATTTGAGCGGCTTTGAAAATGTTTCCATTGGCAATGAAATATGCCTCCAACGTTTTTACAAATTCACTCCGTGTCAAGGTATCCAATTGATCAAACCTGCCTAAAATCGCCTCATAGTATTCCTTCAACTCTGGCATATCCTTTAGCTTTGTAAGAATTTGATACACCCCTAAATCCCAAAAGCAATATACCCTTGCCAGTGGATCTAAATTTCGTCCGATCTCCAGAGTCTCCTTGGCCTCACGATAAGCCAAAGGTAGCTGCCTGTAATCTTCGCAAACCCGGCTCACTCCTACCGCAATTTCAAGCTCCGGAGCAAATCGCTGTAATTCCTGCTTGATTACCTCTACCCGTTGCATAGCCTGCTCCCGAGCGTGGCTATTGACCGTCATTGGGCAAAGAACCGTGATCCACTCCTGCTTGCAAGCTACTAGTAAATCCTTTTGTTTCGCTGTTAATTGATCGATTAGTATTGCCAGATCCCGCTGTCTACTAGCTGCCTCTTCTTGAACACTGTCGGCAAAATGCCTCCGACGATATTCCTCTAAATTGACCAATTCAATCTGGATTATGCTCCACGTCGTATGTAAAGAGATCTGTAACGATTTCGCCTGTTCTAATACTTCCTGACCTAGGGGCAGCTGCCCCTCCAGTACATGAAATAAAAAATCATTGCGCTGACGGCGGGCAACCTCTTCCTCCACTACCTGTTTATAAATGGCCATTCCGGTTACAGTAGCAGCCTGTACCAATGCCCCCCAGTCTTCTTCTCGCATTCGATGGTAATCCTCCAATACGGCGATGTATCCAAGGATTTCATCGTTGACTAAAACTGGTACCACCACCCAAGCCTGCTCGCCTTGTTTACTGAATAAGACTTCCACACGGTCCGCTTTCTTAGTCTTACGTATTTTATCAATAAAGCCTGTTCGTTCCAGATTATACAAATATTGATCCAACGTTCTTCCCACATAAGCCTTTCGTTTTTGATTCTTATGCTCCTTTTCCCAAAAAGCAAAAGAAAGCAATGAAAAATTTTGATCCGCTACAATTATGGTATTGCCCATCAAATTTGCAATGGTTTGTGAAATTTTCTGCAAATTAGCACCGGAAAATGCTACTTGAGTAAGCTGCCTTTGGATTTCTTGAGAACGTCTTAAGATCGCGCTCTGCTGCAAGAAAATCTGTTCCAAGCCTTCTCTAATAATATTGGCAAACACAGCCCCCTGAGGCAATTCTACAATAGGAAATTGCAGGCGATTAGCCTCTTCAATCATTTGAGAAGATAATAGAGTCAGATAGCGGCCAGGCTCAACAACAAGTCCGGCTGCTCCGATATCTTCCATATGAGCAATCAAGGTTTCCTGCAGCTGCTCATTTTCATGAAATGCAAACCCACTGGTAAGATATAAGACTCGTGGTTTGATAAGCACATCAATATCAGGATGTTCCAGTACATCAATATATTCCACTTCCCGGATAAGTCCCCGCACACCGGCTAAGGTATGGGATAGCTTGAAGGTTGGCAATTTTAACAAATCAGCTACCCGGACAGCCACATACATCACCTCCGTCAATTCCATATTCTTCCGGGACAAGGGGACAGGTTCCTTGTCCCACTACGTCCTATCAATCACACTCTTTGAGATACCAGTTACCCTTTCCAGTTGCCTTAGCGTGACACCTTTGTGCTCTTTCATCTTTCTTATCACATCATCTCGCTGCTCTCTTTTGAGTCTTTGCAATTCACTAATTGTAACAATGCCTAATTCTTTCAAATACTCCACGACCTCTTTATCCGATACATGCAGCCGTTCCTCATAGTCTAAGCATGTATCCGAATTCTTCTCCTTAGCGTGGTCTTTAAATAATGCTGCCGCTTTCTTTCTATCCTCTGAAAACATATCTAATGCAAAATCAATATTGATGATACTAGGAGTACCAGTGTATTCATGATAGCTGCTCCACAAGTATTTTCTTATGTCTTTAACAATTCCTGCTTTTATCGGATTTTGATGAATATATCTCAATGCCATAAGAAAATATGCATCCGTTTCTATTACTTCACTTTTAAAACGCTCCTGAAACAAATGTCCACATCTTTCATATTTTTGATTATACCAATATACATAGCTGCTGCTGATTCGTTTTATTACTTGAGATATGGATTCCTCATTCTCTCGTATCAGTAAATGAATGTGGTTGTCCATCAGACAATAACCATACAACATATAGTTACTAACCATTTTGTAATACCCCAACGTTTCAATAAACTTCTGTCGATCTTCATCATTTTCGAATATAGTTTGTTTGTTAATTCCTCTTAAAATTAAATGATAGATTCCACTTCTGCTTCTCTCACGAGCCTGCCTTGGCATGGTATCACCTCAACTACAGTATAGCACCTTTATTTTTTCTGGGACAACGAATTTGTCCCCTCGTCCCAAGCCAGGTTATTCCCCAGTTTTATCTTTATTATAAAAATGACTCATCATTTCTTTAGGAACCATACTCCCCCCAGTGGCCCAGACAATATGGGTGGCATTTTTCATTTTAGATATAAGATTGCTTTGTTCTAAATATTGCTTGCCTTTAGATTCTGCAAATAATTTAACGGGGCCAGCAAAACCTGCTAATGCAGATGGTTCAAGATAGATTCCTTCGGAATCCGCCAGTCTTTTGAGCAGTCGATACAATTCTTGATCTTGTATGGTAAAGACACCGCTAATATCCTTCTCAAGAGTCTTCCCCACAAATCCCGACGGTCTGCCAACAGCAAGACCATCTGCATCAGTCACATTGTCAATTCCAAATTCTTGAGCCGATACTTTGTCATGCAACCCCGTCATAAGCCCCAGCAGCATGGCAGGAGAGTGAGTTGGTTCTGCAAAAAAGCAATGAACATGATCATGAAATACGGTCTTTAAGCCAAAAGTAATACCGCCAGGTGCACCCCCAACGCCGCAAGGAAGATAGACGAACAATGGATGGTCTTGGTCAACAAGAATCTGCAAGTGCTCCAGCTGTTGTTTAAGCCTTTTGCCTGCAACCGCATAACCTAAAAATAGATTCTGAGGTTTTCATCATCAATAAAGTAACTATTTTCTTCCTGTTGTGCTTGGATTCTACCTGCCTCAACAGCTTGACCATAATCTGAATCATATTCCACCACAGTAACACCTTTTTCTCTGAGCAAATCCTTCTTCCACTGTTTGGCATCTGATGACATGTGAACAACTACTTTAAACCCTAATACAGCACCCATAATACCAATGCTAAGACCTAAATTTCCTGTCGATCCTACAACAATTGAATATCTGGAAAATAGCTCTCTGCATTTTTCACTAGCAAGAATCGTATAGTCATCTGTTTCAACTACAATCTTTTTTTCAATTGCTATATCCTCAGCAATTTTCAATACTTCATAAATACCGCCTCGTGCTTTAACCGACCCTGAAATAGGCAGATGACTATCGCACTTAAGATATAAGGAGCCACTAATCTCTTGATTATATAACGCCATAAGCTCTTTTTTCATTTTATTAATATTCACAAGAGACGATTCAATGATCCCCTTTGTTTCGCGAGTTTTTGGGAATACCTTTGCAATATATGGAGCAAATCTAAGAAGTCTTTTTTCTGCATCTTGGATATCAACTTCGCCTAAAATTGGGGTTATGATTCTGTCACTACAACTTACATACTGAGGATTTGTCCAAAACACTTCACGAGTCCTGATAATCTGCTCCAATAGTGGATGTTCGCTCTTCCATTCATCAATGCTTTTTCCTTGGATACTATTTTTCACTCTACATCCCCCCAAAACATATCCTTTATCTCACTTTGAAAAATGACTGTTCATCTCTTTCTATTTTTTACCATAATTACAGTATATCACCTTTAAATTTTTGGGACAATGAACCTGTCCCTGTCCCAAAGAGAAGATTAAAATTTACTAAGAAAGGCGGGCTGCCAAACAGTTTGGTCAATCATAACTCTATGCTTGTTTTTTGTCACAACCTGAATGAAGAAAAACTTGGGTACCTGAATCTGGGTTAAAGGGATCTTAATAATCACATCGTCTTGATATCGAATGACCGCATCAGTATATAAATTGGTATCACTCTCGCTAAAATAGACTGTATCCTTCTCCCGAATTGTTTGGTTATTCTGTAGACCAAAGGCCACAATAGACACCTGATATTGATTTTGCCTGCCTACAAATCCGGGAATATGAAAATGCAGCCAAATTGTCTTACCTTGTACATAACTGTCAATGATGGATATCTTGCCTTTATGCTCTAAGGCACCAATTATGCTTGTCCCCCGCGTATTCACTAAAATGGGGTCTTGATTTGACCAAGCGTTAAGACTTGATAGATCTGACTTAGATGGTTTTTGTGCAACATAAGGAATATAGGGATCAGCAAACAATTCATTCGTGCGTATGAAACTGTGCAGCAAACTTGACATAATGGGAACTTTCGTCTGGCTTACATATTTTTTAATCGATTGCTCTTTTAGAACTTCAGTGTCAGAATCAATTGAATAGGTTAGCCATTTACTATGCTGAGCCTGGTACAGAGGTCTGGGCGGTAATAGCAGCGCATCCGTCTTATACCCATGTGGTATAGGAAAATCGCGACGATGGACTAAATAGGTGTACAAATGTACCCCTGATATCCTCCCACTGCTGCTAAGTTTTGCAATGGACGCAGCAGCAAAAGCCCACCCAGCAGCATGATCAGGGTGCTCATCTGCAGGATGTGGTGCTGCTATAACATTGGGCTTAAACTTAAGCATGATTTGTTCCAAATTGTCCAGTACGGCTTGCCCAGCATAAGGAGCATTTTTCTGATAGCTATTGTTGTAAGGTGAATGATCACTGCCAGTATAGCGTGATTGATATGGTTGATCCTTATTCCAATTATCCTTCCATAGGTGATCAAGACCTCGATCGGGATAGCCGAGAAAAAGGATCTGTTTTTCCGGTAAACCTAACAGCTGTAGGGCTTGTATTGTTTCTTTTTGACGCGTATATCCTGAATTCACATAGTCTGCATGCGTAAGAAACAAGCGATGAAACTCTTCTTTTGCAGCAATCGTAAACCCATCACCATTAGTCATAACAACGACTAAAACTTGTCCGCCTGCTTGTATCACATCATGAATAATCCCCCCGCAGCCAAGTGCTTCATCATCACAATGGGGAGCAATCACTAATAAGCGAGTCTCTTTTTGCACAATAGGCAAGGATGGAAGCTGTATATCTGCTTCAGGCTTTTCCTGATAATAGAAATAAATAGAACTAAGGCAATACAAAACGATAGCCACTCCTGCTGTGACAAATAATATCTTGAAAATAATCCGTGAGCGCATAACGATCCTTTCCTACATTTTATTTAAAAAGAATGAGTTCCAAAATCATCCAGGCTAATAAATCTACTGATAAAACCTTTTTTTGCATATATGTAGCTGTAAGAGGTGGTTGCGATGTGAGAAATATATATATTGCCAAAAGACAAATTATCTTATGTTTGTTATTTACGCTGCTGGTAATCGGCACACTGTATGCACACGATGATAGGGCTCATAAACTGTCGGGCAAAGTCATTGTCGTGGATGCAGGCCACGGTGGCATTGACACTGGTGCAAATCGTTCAGGTGTTCTTGAAAAAGACATTAACCTACCCATAGCGTTAGAGCTAAAAAATGTTCTTCATCAGTATGGTGCCAAAGTAGTTCTCTCGCGTCAAGCGGATATTGAGCTTAGTCCTGAGTGCGACAACGAAAAAGTCAAAGGGCGCTATCATCGCGACTTGGCTGCTCGTGTGGAAATGGTCGAAGAATCGGATGCCGATTTATTTATTAGTCTTCACGCGAATACTGCTTCTAATACCAAAAGACAAGGTCCAGAGGTTTTTTATTATGCTAAATCAGAATCCAGTAAATCATTAGCAAATGCTATACAAAATGAGCTCAGTAAAGTCATAAAATCCGCCCCAACCGCCAATCCCGGCAACTACTTTGTGCTGCGCCGCAACAAAATTCCTGCTGCGCTGATTGAAGTTGGCTATATTACGAATCTAGAAGAACGCTCCCTCTTACAATCACCGGAGTATCAACAAAAATTGGCAGAAGCAATTGCAAAAGGTATTTATAACTATTATTAGCAGCATCACAATGAAAAATAACGACCGATGAATCAAATAACGTATTACTAAGGCAATGAATAGATATACTATCATTAGATAGATCATCCAGAACTAAATAAACTTTAATCAGTTTAACTATCTATAAAACGGGAGCGTGATTACTATGGTCAAAGGTAAAATTGATACGATGCAGGAATTGGATGCAACACTTCCCAATAAATATGAAGTAGCAAAAGAACTGGGCATACCATTAGATCAAGGTCACAATGGAGAATTAACAACTAGCCAAGTTGGTAAAATTGGTGGTCGAATCGGTGGTCAAAAAGTTAAAATGATGATTGAAATGGCTAAAGAACAAATGGAAGAGAACGCTGTAGCGGAAGCTGCCGAAGCAACCAACCATAAACAATAAGTCAATTAAAAAAGACCATCCTAGCTGGATGGCTTTTTTAATAATTAGATTCACTATCTTTCACTAAGTTGGTGGGACAAGGAACCTGTCCCATCATATAGTTAAAATAGAAAAAAGCACCATCTACCAATTGATATCCTCTCTTCATAGTAGACATTTGAAATAAAACTGTTTTCTATGAGGGGGCATATCAGGTAAGACGGTGCTTTTCCTTCTAAAATTAAGTTATTTTTTTTGTTCTTTGATTAGTTCTAAAAGCCCGGTTTCTTGAAGGGTTGTTGCGAGTTTTTGATTGTCCTTTAACCATTTATCTTGTGAATCTTTAGACCCTAAATATTCAACCACCAGTCCGGCATTATTCATATTTTTTATGAATTCTGGATCAGTAATCATTGCTTTGAATCCTTCCGCCAACTTGTTTTTTACCTCAACTGGTGTTTCTTTAGGAATTGCCACCACGGTCCAATTTGTTAAAGTAATATCAAAGCCTTGCTCTTTAAAAGTTGGTATCTGTGCCAATATTGGATCAGTCATTCGGTGTTCGCCAGTTACTGCTAAAATACGTAATGTACCACTCTTCACCTGCTCCTTAACTAATATGGGATTAACGAAAGCAATATGAACATGTTCACCCAATACGGCGGTAATTACCTCGCCTGCTCCATTGAAGGGAACCTGTTTAGTAGAAATACCAGCGGCATGATTAAGCATTTCTCCAAGTACATGAGGAAATGTTCCTACACCACTGTTTCCAAATTTGAGTTGCCCTGGATGAGTTTTAGCATATTCTACGAGATCGTCTAGTGATTTCCAAGGCTGAGTAGCTTGCACTGCCATTACCATAGGGGAAGCTGCGACCTGTACAAGTGGGTCTAATGCCGTTAAATAATTATATTTACTTGACCCATATTGTGGTAACAATAATGTATCAATAGCAGTCATGCCAAGCGTATAGCCATCCGGGTTTGCTGTAGATAGTTCATTCCAAGCCACAGCACCCCCTCCCCCAGTTTTATTAAGAATAACCAATGGCTGTCCTAAATATTTAGGTGCAGTTTTTTCTAGTGACCGAGCGATCATATCTAACGCCGATCCGATGCTAAAAGGAACAATTACGTTAATGGGTTTCTCCGGATATTTGTTAGTTGTTGTTACCGTTTTGGGCTCCATATTGGTACAACCTCCTATCATGATTGAGATAAGTAACAAATATACTACCACTAAAATAAATGTTTTTTTCTGCAATATAATTTCCCTCCTTTCATCAATAATTTTCTATAATCTTACTTTAAATACAATATACTCCATTTAATATTATTATTTCTCCAATAAATGGAATAATCCTTTTTATTTAGTCAAAATAAACCTAAATATGAGCTGGTATTATACTAAAATTTTCTTACACAATAAAAAAGAGCCGCCCGAAAATGAATTGCACCCCAAATGTTAGATAAATAAGTCCAATTTGGGGTGCAATTCATCGGGTATGTGGAAAATATAATTTTTTATTCATTTCGAAGCCTCTTCCTCTTGTAATATTGGCTGGATCAATTTGGAAGATATCAGTAAGACGCGGGAAAGTGTTAGTGCCTTGTCGAACGTTATAAGCTCTAGTAACACTACCTCCATCTCCTTCCGACGGCTTACTATCACCCTTATGATAATAATAATCTTTTTTTCTTCATCGGGCAGTTTGAGGCTCCCTTGCTGCTGTAACCAATATGCTCCCTAACACAACTCAGTACTTCAACTGATTTTTGTTCAGCTATATTTTCTGAGCCGCTAAACCAATCCAATCTCCGCCATTCTTATATTCTTCCCCCGTTAGGCTATTCCACCGATGCGCAATCTTGAAACCATGCTGAACCAGTACTTCTGATATTGTTTGCAGCGAATAATCATGAAACCACATATGATATTTTCTGCATTCTCCATCTTCCTGAACGATCGTGTATTGATCCACCCAGGTGTCATATTCCGGATAATCAAATCCCTGTTCTAATACGACATGTTTTCCCGAATGCCAAAAACCGCCATCAGAAAACTGCCATCTATTTTTTAATCCTTCACGCTTTCTTAGTTCACGGGTGGAAACATCAAAAATAAATAAGCCATCTTTTTTCAACGCTTTATGAACCATTCTAAACAACCGGTCCCGCTCTTCATCAGGAAAAGTACTTAGTTCTCCATATATCTGCAGAACACTGTCAAACTTTCCATCATAGTTCATGTCAAAAAAATTCCCATGAACATATTCAATACGCAGTTCCTGCTCTTGCGCTTTTCTCTGGGCGTATTCAATTGACCGCTTGGATAAGTCAATGCCGGTCATGTGTATACCAAATTGACTAAGTCTGCTGCTGTATAATCCCGGACCACACCCCAGGTCTAATACCCTATCACCGGGTTTTAACAGAGCACTTTTTGTAAGATTTGCAACCGTCTTTTCGATAGTGGCTAGAGTTCGACTCGCACCGTCAGATTCCGGGTTTAAATGAGCAGCAAGCAAATGCTCAGAAATATAAGGATCATCCCAAAATGAAACCGCATCTGTTTCAAATAAGGCAGGTCTTTTAACCGAATCAGCAATACATTCAAATACTTTTTGTAATTGTTGCTCTATGATTGTCATTGTTGCACGATTCCCCCCAACAAACTAATTCTACGTTACTATGATTAAGAGTGACAGAAGGGACGCTCCCTTTTGTCACTTACCATGACAAACAGAAATAGAATCTTACGCTCTAATTATATCTTGCTCAAGAACTTTAACAAATTTCACTATTATGTAAATCTAAAGAAAAGATACCCATAAATCTACTAACAAGGTTGATTATGGATATCTTCTCTTTGATAAATGCTAAATCCTGCTAAAATTTTACATTATAAGCATTATTTTACCAAAGCGAGGCTCTGCTTCAAGTTTTTTATTAATTGTAAATCAGTGACTACCTATGGATGGGTAGTTATTCCGGAATTTTTGTCCGCCCCTTCCAGCATGTTTGGCTTCACTAATACCTTCTCGCCCGGATTTATAAATTTATCTAACCCGCCCAAGAGCTCAAGAGCCTCTTGAACACCTTTTTTAACCTCTTCATAATTATAATCGAAACTATCTACTTTGACGGTTGCTACTTTCTGCATGTCTCGCACCTCACAAATATTGTATTATTACAATCGCTGGCGCTATTCACATATGCTCTTATTCCACCATTCATTTTTATTTGCTCAATATTATTTAACGGTTCTTGCCCTGAATTCAAGGCAAGAACCGTCTCTAACAACTATTAATCTTTATTCTACAGTTCCTTTCAATAACCAATTTTCTATTTTTTTGAGGATTGCTTTGAAATTACCGTTTAACCGATGATCCCCATTTTTATATTCAACATAAGTTAGATTATTCTTGCCCAACTTTTTGAATTCTGCTGCAAAAACCCGAGAACTTTCAATTGGCGCACTTATATCTTTCGTACCTTGCATTAAAAATATCGGAATATTAATTTTTACGAAATCATCCAGTGGGCGATATGGAAAAAATCCAGCCCAACGTTTATAGGGAAAACCGGCATACCATTTATCATGCACATCCTGATTAGAACATATTGCTTCCATGACATTGTCAGCTTCCATTAATAGTTCCCGGTACGGTTGCGGCATAGGTAGAGTAGATTTTTGCAAGACTTTAAACTCTTCGTACTGTGATAATCCGCCGCTCCCTAATACAACCAATTTAGAAATTTTATTTTTTGCCCTCAGATTATTATAAACCATTGGTAAAATCTGTGCACCTTCGGATACTCCCATTAGATAAACATTATTATATTCATGATTTTCTAGAAAAGTATCAATCACTAATTCTGCCGATGAAACTCGCTCTTCAAGTGTATAATGCTCAAAAACTTTCGGATCATCACTTTGGCCATTTCCCAGTTTAATATTCATTTTTTCAGGAACAAGAATATCAAAACTAGGCGATAAATATTTATTTAGTGATTTTATAAAAAGTTCCTCATTCTGCCAAACTCCCTCTTGCTGTAAACCAAGTGCACAATCCATCCCACTACCAGTAAGATAAATAATTAGTTCTTTACTGCTTATATCCTGATCCTTTTGTTTATGCAAAACATAATAATTTATAAAGTTGTCATTTAGATAAATTCTATTTACTTCCAGATTTCCATAGGGATTTTCCTTCGCATAAATAACCCCTATGCTAGAATATATTATCAAGGCTATAGCCACGCTTAACAATAAATATTTTCTCACGGTTTTTACCTCCTAATTTTAAAAGCGCGAATACAATATTGAGACTCCAGGATAGCAATCGTTTTTTATATTTCCTGCTCCCATCTAACAATACCCATGATTTCTATAATACATTATTGGCTTCCCGAATTGTCGATACAGCGCATGAACCTCTGTCAATCGTCTGACAAAGGTCTATATTCTTCTCAATTATTACTATGTCTAAATATTGTTATACTCAGAAATTTTGTACAAAAAAACTCATTATACATAGAGCCAAATTCAACTAAATATACTATATTAACTCATAAGTAATTTAACGAATTATGAAAGCTTCTCAATAACAAAATCAGTAAAAAGAATACCATCTAAGTGGTCTACTTCATGGCAAAAGCATTTTGCTAATTCACCAGTACCCGTTAATATAAATTCCTCGCCATTTTCATTTAATGCTTGTACTGTCACTTTTGCAGGCCTTATTAACTTTCCATATATATTAGGTATGCTTAAACAACCTTCTACAACTTTTTGTTGTCCCTCTTTTTTAATTATCTTGGGATTGACTAATTTTATAAGCCCCTGCCCCATATCTATTACAACCAATCGCTTCAATATACCTATTTGTAGGGCTGCTAATCCTCCAGCATTTTCTGTATTATACATAGTATCTGCCATATCATTTAGTATTTGTCTTATTTTCTTATCCACAATTTCAACAACTTTGCTTTTCTTTCTTAATATTTCATTATCAAAAAGTCGAATTTGTCTTAGTGCCATTTATATTATCCCCCTACTTTGCTGTGCTCTAGATTTTCTTTTGCTTTCTTCAAAAAGAAAAATCTCCTCAATAGGACGTTGAAAGATGGGACACGGGGACAGGTTCCTTATCAAACAACACTTCTAAATATTCCTATTATCCTTACTAACTTCTTATTAAAAACCCTTATATATCTTTCATCTTTTTATCACATTATCTCCTTACTTTCTTTAAAATCTTTACAAAACCTACCTATCCCTTATTCTCGCCAATGCTGTGGCTGATTTAATACATCAGAACACTGAACCCTGCCTCTAACACTGCCTATTACTCCAGAGCGTAGTTCTTGAACTATCCATGCATCAGCATGTTCAACTGGAATAGGATAAGGAGCATCAAATCCATGTTTTCCGGCCACGCAGAATCCATGTTTTGGATAATACATAGGATGACCAAGAACAAAAACCAATTCTACACCTGCTTTTGACAATCTCATTAATCCAGATTTTATTAATTGACCGCCAATTCCTCTGCATTGATCATCTGGATGAACTGCAAGTGGTGCTAGTATAACTGATGAAACCGCCAGCTCTGGATTAGTAATTTTTGCTTTTGAGAAAATTATATGTCCGATAATATTATTTTTTTCAGTTGCAATGAGGGATAGCAGTGGTAAAGCTGTAGGGTCTATTAACAAATCATTGACGAGATGGGCAATTTCTTCTCCTTTTCTTCCACCAAAAGCAGCGGCATGAACCGCCAGAATTTTCTTTAAATCTTGTTTACTAAAGCCTGTGCCACGTTCACACCACCTCTATACCGGTCGCCATCTGGACGGTAATCAGGTTGTCCTCCAGACTGATCCCGGGCTTCCTGTCTGCTCCCGGTTTTGACGACTCCTGCAAGTTTCGATACTTCAACAGCGGTTCATTTTTATTCGTCTCCATTGGCACGTACCTGACGAACTCTTGGTTCGCCTTTTCCCGTAACGCTCACTACCATGGCTTTTGACCACAGCAGCTTACGGTGGTTTGAGACCTCCACCTGAATGGCGGTTCAGAGGGCCTTCCTCCATCTTTAGTTAAGCATAGTTCAGATTGCTTTTCGGCAATCATTACTTTCGTGGCACACGACAGGTTCCTTGTCCCATTTAAAAACGATAGATCTAAATTGTTTTTATTTTATCCGTATGTCAACTAAAAGGTAACCGTCAAACAAGACAGTGGATAGAATCGAAGAATAATTCGTGAGATAATTG